>JAJYVI010000042.1 GCA_021792115.1 Microcaldota archaeon
ATTCTGCGACGCCAAAAGTGATATATTGTTGTTTACTATTGAGTATATACTGAATGTGTAATTCTTTGTAAATTCTGTGCTGTTTATTATTGTGAAATTGAATGTTTTGTCATTCGGCTCAATGAAGTAGCTACATATGTGCGAATTATTGAGATTGAACAATATACCATTGCATGTACTGTTGAATTTGCTCAAAGGTACATTATTTTTGCCTATGTAACTAGCAAATGTACCAAATCTACTATCAAAAATATTAAGGAATCCGAAAGAAGAATTGCTGTATATGCTAACTCTCCCAATGTTCGAAGTATTTGTATATATAAGTTTTCCATTATTTTTGTTGAATACAGTGTTATTGAAAGATTTTATTATGGCATTATACCCATAGGTATTGTATGTATTCCCAATCATATATGCGCATGTAGATGGGTTTGCTGAATTATTGTCATAGCCTATTATTTTTGTCCAGCCTTTATTATAAAACATGCAGAGGCTCGTGGAGTTGCTTATTTTTGCAATGCTTACTCCTGTTGAATAATTTTTTATGCTTACTTGAGGGAATGTGCCAAGTACTACTTTGATAAATTTAGGGTTTATATTTCCTGCAAACCATGCTGAATATGCACGTGTATTGTTGTTATACTCTGCATACAGTCCGTCCATCAATGCAATATGCCTTGACAAATCATATATTGTGGCTGCTAATGTATTTGATGAAAATACAATATTGTTGAAAAAAGTTGGTGAACTGAATTTTGTTGATGTAAATGGCACTGCAAGTACTCCCTGGCCATAAATTGAAAAGGTCTCCATATATTTTATATTGTTCGTTGGTATTGATGATGGGACTTCTGGCGCCTGCGGCGTATTCACAGTAAATGTCATGCTCTGCTTTGTTATAGAATTATTTGTAAAATTCATTATTAATGCAGGATTTGCAATGACTTCAAAGTTATATAACCCGCTTGAATTATAAGTATAATTTATGCTTATTGAGGCTCCTTTGTGCGCTGGCAATGATACATTGTATGAACTGATAAGGCTATGATTAAGGTAAAATCCAACAGCCATATTTTTTATATATTCTGATCCTGTGTTATTAAGCTGCACAGTAAAATGTGTTTCTTGGAAAGGATAAATAGTCATATTTGAGTTATTTGCAGTGAGCAAGACATTCATGCTGTAAGCATGCCTCGTATTTGCAAATAATGCAGTGGCAGACAGTGCTACTATAATAACAACTGCTGCAATAATATATAGAATTTTCGAATATACGTTGATAAAATCACTCTGATAATTATGTATTGTTAGAATAAAGTTATAGTTACTATACACTTTTTATATTCATTTATAAAAATATTTTCTTTAAATTGTTTACGTTTACTGCCTACCCTTTAGCTCCTGCACCATTCTTTTTATGTTTGTTTTAATAGGCTCGATCATAGTATCAAAATAATTGTCTATCCACGCATCGGCACCAGAATGCAGATCATTGCCTCCTACCAATGAATATCTTGCCTTTGAGTTCTTAATTATTCTCATTTTCTTAAGCTGCAGGAGATGGTATCTAAGCGTCTTTTCATTTATGGGCTCCCACACCTTATTTATGTATTCAGTCATTTCATGCACATCAGGGTCTTTTTTCAATACAAACTGAAAATAAAGCACAGAATCAAATACAGCGATTGCGCTTAGCCGAGATTCTTTCGGATTTACGATTCCCATAGAGAGGGCAAGCCACCGTATTATTGAGCGCCGTGTTTCCATGCTTTCGCTGGTAAGCCTAAGCAGCCTGATTGTCATCTCACTTTCTATAAGTTTTGATTCATTGAGTTCCATCTCTATCCTAAATTTTATAATCTCTGAATTTGATAATAAAGATTAATCAACAAATTATTTAATATTTTCACCATAATAAGTCTAATATTAAACTACCGCAGTGAGTTTATGACCAGCACTATAGTTTCTGTAAATATGGAACCCTCTATGCTTAAGGCATATTCTAAGAATGAGGCAATGCTTCATATAAATGTGACCAGTCAAAATGACCAGGTATTATGGTGTGAATCAGAGATAAGCGTAAATTCTCCACTTTCCTTATCCTTTGATTCAGAGCTTGCAAGAGGTAAAGTAAGGATAGGCCTTCTCGAGCCCAGCCAGACAGTCAGCAAAAAAATTAATATTTATACAAGGCCAAATAACTTTCCAGATGAATATGAAGTCAACCTGCTATTTTTCATATATGACAAGGATGGTGCAATATTTGAAAGAATAGAGCAAAAAGTGCCTATCGTATGCCAGGATGCACAGGCGGAGAATGAGGAACAGCAAAATGCAAAGAAATAAGCACTAATATAATATATTTCCTTAATATGAGCATTTACATGATAGGCATGCATAAAAAAGAAAATATTTAAGCTTGCTTTTATAATATATAATTATTATTTCTAATACTTTTCCCAATGTTATTTTCAGTGGTTTAAAGGAAGATAAAATGGCTCTTGCAGATTTGCTTACTGAATCAAAAATATTCAAGAACAGAGAGCTATTTTCACCCTATTTTATCCCTAAAAAGCTGATCTTTAGGGATAACGAAATAGACAGGATAGAAAAGTCAATCGCGCCTTCATTGAAGGGTCAAAGGGGAAGGAATCTTTTTATTTATGGAAAGACAGGTTCAGGAAAGACTTCATGTGTCAAATATGTGATAGACGAGATAAAAAACATTCCCAATCTTAAAGTCGCAATCTCCTATGTAAATTGCAGGATGTACAATTCCAGGTTCAAGGTAATAAATAAAGTGGTGTCAGAGTATTTACCAACATATGCGAAGAGGGGGTACGGCATAACAGACCTTTATGAAAAAATGACAAGATGGATAGAAGAGGATGGCAAGATATTTATAATTGCGCTTGACGAGCTGGATATGGTTAAGGATTTAGATGATCTTATTTATACCCTTACAAGAATAAATACAGAGCTTAAGGCAGGCGGGGTGTCATTGATAGGGATATCTAATAAGATATCATTTAAGGAAAGCCTTGATCCAAGGAGCATTTCATCGCTTAATGAGAGTGAGCTTGTCTTTTCTCCATATTATTCAGATGAGCTTTATGCAATACTGAAGGATAGGGCAGATGCAGGGTTTAAAGAGAATGTTATATCAGATGATATACTTCGGTTCATTGCTGCTTCTGCAGCAAAGGAAGGAGGGGATGCAAGATTTTCACTTAAGATACTTACAAAGGCAGCAGAATTGAGTGAAGAGAAAAAATTAGAAAAGATCACATCTGAAGAGGTAGAACATGCAATAAAGCTTGCAGAAGAAGACATTGTATATGATCTGATATTAACGCTTCCTGAGCACCTTAAGCTTGTGCTCTACTCTATTTCTATACTTACCCTTAGCGGCGGGTCATATAAGCCATTGAATACAGGTTCTGAAAAATACCTTTTAAGCGGAGAAGTGTATTCAAGGTACAAGTCCATTGCAGAAAGCATACATAAGGAGCCGAAGACTGAAAGATGGTATAGAAAGTACATAAATGAACTGAAGATGCAGGGCCTGATAATATCTTATGACTCAGGAAAGGGTATAAGAGGCCACACAAGGATTATAAAAATAATGTATCCTGCAAAAAAAATTTCAGATATACTCCAAAAGGAAATTTTTGGTATTTCAAAATAAGTGGTAACTTTGGAATATTCTGATATTGTTTTAAACTCTTGCATGTTTGATGAGCATACTGAGAAGAAATTGGGGTTTTCTAAAATATTTAAGATAAACCCAGAGCATGATAAAACTATTGTTTACTCATCAGATAAAAAAGCCATGCATCTAGTAAAAGATAATAGTGTAAGTGCAGTTATCTGCGTTGATTATGAAATAGATAAAAAATTAGTGCAGCTTATGAAAAAGCGCAATACTGTCTTATGTATCCCGCTGCCTTCTGCTAAACAAAGATTTGCTCTTTCAAAGGACCTTTACAGGCTGCAAAACCTATTCTCATATGCGATGAAAAATAAAGTTCGTACAACATTCATAAGCCTTGCCTCATCGCAGGAATATATGTGTTCATATATGCAGTTGATAGAATTTGCAAAGTTTGTAGGTGCAACAGAAGATTATGCAAGATTATGCATAAGCCAATTTACAGCAAGCGCATTTGACTCGGAAAAGCAGACTAAATAAAATGCATGATTTTATGAAGCAAAAAATAAGATATCTTCTTGTTGAATCAGGAGTGCCTATAGTAAATACAAAGCAGTTTCTATCAGATTTCCATGGTGAACTACTTAGTATGATTGGCTTGGAATATTATAGGTTTAATTTAAAGGTTATGACATTTATAAGTCAAAAAGCATTCATAATAAGATGCACAAATAACTATCTTCCACTGCTAATAGTTGCATTAACATTCATAAAGCGGATAAAGACTCAGCCAGCGTATTTTTATACATTAAAATCTTCTGGCACCATGCTTGCCTTGAAGAAGCATGCTGCTAAAATAATAAACTGATGCTAGTTCCTAATCTTAGTTTTACCTCACGTATACATTATATTTCCAATTCTTTACAGCTTTTCGCTTATAGTATTATTTTTTCTCTCCTGTAATTTCAAGCACCGCATCAAGAAGTCCGTGTGCGTATGAGATGCATGAAAAAGAAGTATAAAGATCATTTTTTTCAAGATAAGAATTTGCATCTGAGGCATACATCTTTGAGAGCTCTACAACATGTTTCATTCTTATATTGCTATTGAAGTCAATCTTATCTGCATTTTTTATGTTTTCATTAAACATATTAATATCCTTCTTAATCCTATTTTCTATATCCATTCAACCATCATTATAATTTAGACTGTTTATAATAAATGAATATTATTTATGAATATATTTAATATTTAATATCCAAATACTATTATCACAATTAATTCCATTAAATATAATTAAAATTTTAATTAAAGTTTGTTAATTATTAAAATTAATTATTTGGATTTTGAATTATTTAAATTCAATTTGAGTTTACAAAGAACGATAACATGATTAATTCTAAGTATGTACGGGACCATTTGCAGGATCTTAGGCATTCAATGGATAAAAGAAAGTTAGATTATCCACTGGATGAGATAATGGGGTTTGACCAAAAATCCAGAGAATACAAAACTAAGATTCAGGATTTGCAAAAGCAAAAGAATCAGATAAGTAAGGAAATAGCGGAGATGAAAAAACAGGGTAATGAAAGAGAGTCAGACACATTGATTAAAAAGTCAGCTGAAATAAAGAATAAAATAGACCAAATAACTTCAGAGCTTCAGGCTTATGAATCAAAGGTGGACTCATTGCTATGGAATTTGCCTAATATCCTGCATGAATCTGTGCCATATGGGGAAAGTTCTGACGATAATGTTGAAATAAAAAAGTGGATTCCGGAAGGAAAAACCATAAGCAGCAAAAAATCAGACCACAATACAAAGACGCATGAGGACATACTTGTTGATCTTGATCTTTTGGATCTGCAAAAAGCAGCAAAGGTTACAGGTGCAAGATTTTATTATCTTAAGAACGACCTTGTGCTTCTCGAGCAATCTCTTATAAGATTCGCTCTTGATGAGATGAGCAGAAAAGGATATAACCTAATTCTGCCGCCATATATGATAAGAAAGGAGTATTACAAGGGCGTTACAGCATTAGGTGATTTTGAGGAAGCACTTTATTCGGTTGCTGATCCAAAGGAAATGCAGGCAAAAAAAGGGCTTGAAACTACTAATGAAGACCTATTTCTTATATCTACTTCTGAGCATGCGATTGCAGCAATGCATAGCGATGATGTATTCTCCGGAAACAAGCTGCCCCTCAAGTATGTAGGAATAAGCCCCTGCTTTAGAAGAGAGGCAGGTTCTCATGGAAAGGACACAAAAGGCATATTCAGAGTCAAGCAATTCAATAAAGTAGAGCAGTTCATATTCTCAAGGCAGGAAGATTCATGGAAATATTTCGATGAACTTCTTAAAAATTCAGAGTCTATTTATCAAAAACTCCAGATACCTTACAGAGCTGTGAGTATATGTACAGGTGACATAGGTACAGTCGCAGCAAAGAAGATAGATCTTGAGGCATATATGCCGCTGCAAGACACATTCAGGGAAATTGTATCCTGCTCTAACTGCACAGATTGGCAGAGCACAAGGCTAAATATAAAGTATGATGAAGGTAATGAAAGAAAATATGTGCATACTCTTAACTCCACGGCATTAGCTACTACCCGTACAATAGTGGCTATAGTCGAGAATTATCTCAATAGTGATGGATCCATATCAGTGCCTGATGCGCTTGTTCCGTATTTTGGCAAGACAAGGATAACCAAAAAATGAAAAACAACCAGAAGAGTGCAATATTGAAATTTCACTAGGTTGTTACTAAAAATTTAGCAGCAGAACATTAAATTATACAGCATGTAATGTAGCAAAACTGAATGCAGCAAAAACACCAAGAGGCAAGATAATAAAATAGAGAATAAAAATAAGCACATATATAATAGCAGAAACAAAAATGAATTGTTTACAAATAATTAAAATAAACAAAATCAAAAAGAATCAAAGAAATAAATAATCAAATAATCAAATAAATACAATTGGTCTTTATGAGCCTTAAAACGCAGTATGAAATGAAAAAACAGCTGAAAAAGCTGTCCTCTATACGCGGAAGCGGGACAGAACTTATCAGCGTCTATATACCATCTACATTTGTTATAAGCGATGAAATAGGGAAACTGAAGGATGAACAGAGCCAATGCGCTAATATAAAGTCAAAGACTACGCGGCAGAATGTCATTGATGCGCTTGAGAAAATGATACAGTACATAAAGCTTTACAGGAACCCCCCGCAGAATGGCATGGCCGTATTCTGTGGAAATATTTCCCCTGAGCAGTCAAGGACTGATATACAGCTTTTTATGATTACCCCCCCGTATCCTATAAAGGTTAATATATATAGATGCGATTCGCAGTTCCTTCTCGATCCTCTTCTTGCCATGATGGAATCGACTGACAATTATGTGCTGCTTGTAATGGATGGAAGGGAAGCAACAATTGCCCTTCTTAGTGGTACGCATGTGCAGATTGAGAAAAAGCTGAGATCATTTGCGCATGCAAAAGTTAGGAAAGGAGGTCAGTCAGCAGCGAGGTATGAGCGTGCAATCACAGAAAGCATTAATGATTTTTACAAAAGCATTGGAGACAGCATAAATGAAGTCTATGCAAAATACAATTTCAAGCTGAATGGGCTCATTGTCGGGGGACCAGGCCCTACAAAGGAAAATTTTGTAAGAGCAAAAACCTTAAATTACCAGATAAAGGTCCTAGGAGTGTTTGACACAGGATATACTGACGAGCACACTGGCATAAATGAACTCCTGGAAAAAGCCAAGGACATGCTTGCTGAGCAAGATGTAATCAAGGAAAAGAAGATCATAGACAGGTTTATGAACGAGGTTGCGAGCAATGGCCTTGCGGTGTTTGGATACGAAAAGGTAATGAATGTGCTTAGGAATAACAATGCAATGCATGTCATGATAAGCGAGGGTCTAGAACTTACAGAGGTAAAGTACAAGTGCGGATCCTGCGGCGTTGAGTTCACTGCAATCGAGAAAGGGAATACAAGACAGTCTAGGCATTCCTGCGGTGGCAGCCTTGAGATATTATCTCAGGATGATGCTGTTGAAAAGGTTATAGCAATAGCAGAAAGGCTTAATATAGATCTTACATTTATTTCATCAGAAACAAGCTATGGCAGGCAATTCCTGCTAGGATTTGACGGAATTGCAGCAATGTTAAAATATAAGAGCTGAAAAGCTTTGCAAAAGGGAGCCATATGAAAAGAAAAATAAAAAACTTTGCAGAGAGATTTACTGCGCAGGAAATCAAGGATATAGTTATAGCTGATATTATACTTATACT
>JAJYVI010000001.1 GCA_021792115.1 Microcaldota archaeon
AAACCCAGGTATTACTGCAGTTGCTATTCCAATTTCTGCATATAATAATGAAAATTTAATATCGAAATCCAAAAATATAAAATGGAGCAATGAAAAAAGTTTAATGGAGACTATAGATAATTTAAAGGATAAAATTGAATCAAATATAAAAATTAATAATAAACATAAAAAAGGAAAAGATACGCAGATACGGATTCTTATCCAAGACATAATACAGCATAATGGCCAGGTAGTTTTTGGGATAGATTACTCAGGTAAAATAAAGAAAAAAGATAAAGTAAAGATACTGCCTGAAAATATAACAGCCATAGTAAAATCAATCTCAAGCACTACGAACACTAATACACAAGATAGCAATGGGATACAGAAGATAAAAAATATTTCAATAAGATTTGATAGGGAGATTGATATTAAAAGAGGAGATATCATATATGACATGCATTCTATGCCTACATACACTAAGAGATTTAGAGCAGAGATATTTGCTATAAATGCTATAGATATAAGCAAAAATATAGAAAAAATAAGGATTGTATTAAACAACAATGATAAGAAGATAATTAGTATGAAAATTTTGAGTACTTTATCCCCTATTACAGGAAAAAAAATTTCTACAAATAGCAATAATAAAATAATCCCCAATACATATGTTGATGCAGAGGTAATTTTAAATTCAGATTACCCTATGGAGAAGTTTAGCACATTTGAGAACCTCGGCCGTTTTCTTATATTCGTTGGAGATAGATTTTCAGGTATAGGCAAAATAAAATAAGTATTTGATAAATTACTTATATTTGAGACATAGATTTAGAAACTTTTGCAATTTCCTTTTACTTTTTTGTATGCTGCTTAGTAATATTCCATTCTTAGATAAGACTTAAAGTAATTTTATTAATAAAGTAATGAGAGAGTATTGGAAAAATCAAATTTTGTTGATAAAATAATAAAAATGTTGATAAAGTCAGACTTAATCAACAAAGGTATCTTGTACGAAAGCTTTTTAAATCTAAAGCACCGTAATTAAATTTAGGTGTTTTAAATGAGTGGACGGGAAGAGGCAATCAAATTTAAACCGCAAGATAGAGATAGGGGAGAAAGTGTAAAAAAGCTTATCAGAACTAACTATGAGAGTGGAAGTGGCTTAAAAGATAGCTTACTTTACAATGCAACTATGGCACTTAAAACTGCAGAATATTTTGAAAAACGGGTTGGAGGAGCAAGAACAAGCAATTATTTTCAGGAATGCATCGAAAATTTAAATGAAATTGCACTGTTATCAGGAGGAAAAGTTAATAGCAAGATAACAGAACTGATTGATGATGCAAAAAATAGACAATTGGTACAGATACTTAGGTCTTTTGATGAAAGAAAGGCCAGTATAAATTAATTTTATAATTATAGATTAATTATAGAGAGTGGTAAAATGCAGAATAATGTAAAAAAGTATTGCAATAATACAGAATCTTGCAACATTGGCCATAAGACTGGTAAAGAGGACATGCTTGGGATAATTGAAGATAAGATAAACGATGGGAAAAAATATTTTGAATATGCAAAAAAAACAGGCATAGGAAAATATTATGTTTATGCTCTAATTAATTATAAAGCTGCTGATACCCTTCTTGAAAAAATACGCTTTGAAAGATTGAAAAAAAAGAATAATGACGGCATCGATGACATAAAATCAGGAAAATATGATTTTCTAGTAATAGCAAAAAATAATGCTGATTTATATGATAAAAGGTTCATCGAAACTGTTGAAAAGGAAATAAAATATGGAGATGAGGTAAAGAAGCAGGAAGAGAGTATATTGCATGAAATTGAGACTTTCTTTGAAAAAAAAGAAGCAGCAAAAGAAGAGGAGAAGTATGCTATGCTTTTGAGATCAGATATTGCGCATACTGCTTAAAGTAGGCATAACCTTATTATTTTATTTATTTTATTTTCAGGTATATCTTAATATTCTAATTTTAATAGTCTAAATTATATATTTATAAAAATAGTGCATAAAATGGTAGAAAAAGATAATAAAAAACAGAAAGAAACTACAGACCAGGTTAATGAAGGTAGAAAAATTAGCAGCGCAGAAACGAGCAGTACGCAGTATAGAGAGGTAGTTATTAGCGCAGTAAAGGAAAATTGCAGAATAGGAGAAAATTTCGAAAAATATGGAGATATCCTTCAGGCAATTGAAAACTATGAATATGCATTGTTTCTTCTTGAATGCCTCCGGGATTCGCATTTAAAGTTAAATCGGAGAAAGGAAGATAATATTGACGACTCTTACAAAATCAGAAATAGGGAGTTGAAAGTCATAGACAAGAGTGATCCAAAACATAAAAAATTACTGGAAGATATAAAAGAGGAATATGCTCTAAGAATAGAGATTATGAAAAAGGTAAATGTGCTTACAGAACAAATATAGTTGCAGATTCAATCTTTTATTTTAGATACTGCAATCTTTTGAAATAGAAGCATGTGGGCAAGTTTTATTGAATCCTGTGTTTTAGCTATTTTTATACCTAGCTTTTTAGCACATTTTGCAGTCTGGTCAATGCTAGGCATGAAATCAGAGTCAGTATTTAATAAAGGTTTTATTTTTCTATATAATTGCTTGCTATCTGAAAAAAATACGAACTGATTACTTTCTTTTGCTCCTGCAAACATCACTGCACGATCTATCTGGCGTGTAAAAGAAGCAAAAAGAAGCATTTCCATAGCTATGCTCTTTGATGAATTTTGATTTTCATCAAACGCCTCTAAAGCATTTAAATATGCTGCAATAAGATGACTTTTATCAAGTATTGAGTTAGGATCAAATAACTGCGCAAACCCATTGCTTCTGCCGCTGTTGCTAAGCATATGAATCTTTGTAATCAGAGATTTTATGCTAAGGCTCGTTGATGCCTGCCTAATTATAAGACTATTTATTATTTTTGGATCCTGATTCAATGCCATTTTTTCACATAAAGTTTGCCCACAGAGAGATAAAATATATTTCTTCTTTTAGTATTCTAAACTATTGTAAGCCAGTCATTGAAATCTTCATCCTTACCTGAAACGATATCATAGAACCTACTGCTTATTGATTTTGTTATTTCCCCTGCAAGACCTTTAGATATATTTATACCATCAATATTAACTATTGGGGTTATCTCGGCTGCAGTGCCAGTGAAAAAGGCTTCATCGCTTGTGTAAAGCTCTTCTCTATGTATCTTTCTCTCAGTTACAGTAAGGCCTTTGGCTTTGGCTATTTTTATTACTGAATCACGTGTGATGCCAAGTAGAATATCTGATGAATTGTCTGGCGTTATCAGCTCATTATCTTTTACAATGAATATATTTTCGCCTGGCCCCTCAGCAACATATCCATTACTTGAAAGGATTATTGCCTCATCATAGCCTGCATGCTTAGCCTCTATGCTGCATAAAATAGAATTAATATAGTTTCCGCTTGCCTTAGCCTGTATCGGGATAATAGATGAATTAAATCGTCTCCATGATGAAATCTTGCATTTTATGCCTCTCTCCTTATTTATGAAATAATTGCCAAAGTCAACTGCTGTTATAAACACACTTATTTTTTTATTTGCCACGCTCAAACCAATGTTCTGGTCATTGTAAAATGCAAATGGCCTGATATATGATGAAGAAAGCTTGTTTACCTTTAGTAGAGATATTACAGCATCTTCAATCTGTGCTTCATTATAGTTTAGGTCCATAGAATATATTTTTGCACTCCTAAAAAATCGCTTTATATGGTCATTAAGCCTAAAAATTGCAGTCTTTGAATTTTTTTTAATAGCATATGAGCGTATGCCTTCAAAAATTCCGCTGCCGTACTGTAATGAGTGCGTCAGAATTCCAACTTTTGCCTTTTCAGCATCAATAAGTTCTCCGTCAAGCCAGACTTTTTGCATTTAATCTCCCTATAAATAATACGGCAAACAGCTTATTAATTATTGCGGTTTAGCATATTCATTAAATAATAATTATTCCATCAAGAAATTTTAGGGCTGTTTATAATTTATATTTATAATATTTATACAAAAAAATACAAAAAATAGTACAACTGATGCAAACAAGGAGACCAAATAAAATTTTAACAATGCATATTTAATTAGCAGTAAGAGTCATAAGATTTATTCGTACCTTTTTTATATTTTGTATTATAAAATAAATTATGGCGCGCAAATTCCAAAGACATATAGAGAATTTCAAATGCAGCAACTGCGGCAAATTTGTAGAAGGAAATGGGTACACAGATCACTGCCCAGAATGCCTCGAAGGAATGCATGTAGACAACAATCCTGGCGACAGAGCCTCAGACTGCCGTGGCGCAATGAAAGTATCATATGTAGAGTATAAATCAGGCAACTTTATCATACATTATAAATGCAGAAAATGCGGAATTGAAAAGAGGTTTATGGCAGCGCAAAATGACAATAAAGAAACATTAATGGCATTCTTTGAAAAAAATATTAAAGCTAAAGTTTAAATGTGATAGCATATGGCAATGAGGTATTCTAAAGGCGCAAGAAGCGAGAGAGAGCTTTTGCTTCGTCTTTATGGTATAAATTACTCTGTAATGCGCGCTGCTGGGAGTGGCGTAAACTCATTGAGCCCTGACATAATAGCAATAAAAGAAGGGAGAGGGTTTGCATTCGAATGCAAGGCCTGGGCTACAAACTTGCTTATAGAGCCTGAAAGATTAGATTCTCTCCAGGTATGGGAAAAAAATACTGGCATGCAAACTTTCATTGCATGGAAGATAAACAATAAGGGGTGGTTCTTTATAAAACTCAACGAGCTCTTAAAAAATGGCAAGAATTACACAATGACAAAGAGCAGGGCATTCGAGATAAATAGACGATTTGAAGAGATAACTGGTATAGCCTGGCAGAAAAATCAGGCAGAAGAGTAAATATAGAAAAGTATTTTAATTTTTCAGCAAGATATTTAATAATTTAAAGTGTATTGTAATAAAAATTAATAATAGCAAATAAGTGAAAAGGCAGTAATTTGACAAAACTTTTTATATCTTTATAACCTATTATTAATTCAGCATTTTAATGCGCACTATTTTTATTGCGCTATTTTTGATTTTCATTTTTCATAATTTATAGACTTAAACACTGAATACGTGAATTAATGGCTGAAAAAACACCAACACCACGCAAAAAACCAGAGAACCTGACATCAATAGTTAGGATAGCAGGAAGAGATATTAACGGCTCGCTTAACATAGAAAGAGGATTGCAAAGCATAAAAGGCATTGGAGCGAATACTGCAAAAATATTTGCAAATGCAATTGAAAGCAAGTTAGGCATAGATAAAAATACAACAATAGGGAGCCTAAACGAGGAACAAATAGATAAAATAGAAACCATGCTAAAATCTCCATCACAGTTAAACATACCTAATTTTATTTACAACAGGAGAAAAAACAGTGAAAATGGCCAGGACATGCATATAATAGGTAATGACCTTTTATTTGCAGTAAGGCAAGATATAAATAAGCAGGTAACAATAAAAACCTGGAGAGGATTTAGGCATCAGTATGGCTTAAAGGTAAGAGGGCAGTCAACGCGCTCAACAGGAAGAAGTGGTACAACAGTCGGTGTGCTCAAAAAGGCAATTAAGGCACAACAGCAGCCTGCTGCAAAAGGTGGAGCAGCGCCTGCAAAAAAATAAATTTTGGTGATTAAATAGGATCAATAAAGAGGAACAGAAGAAAGCATGAAAATCCAAAGGATATTTTTAATGTTGAGAGGATAAAACAGGACAGGGCATTAGTAAATGAATACGGACTCAAAAACATGAAAGAGCTCTGGCAGGTGCAATCCAAGATAAGCAATATCAGAAGGAACATCAGGCTTTTGCTTGCAGGAACCTCTAAGCAGGCAGGAAATGAAAGTGACATTGTAAACAAGCTTGTAAAGCAGGGAATTGCAAAGCAAGGCGCCACACTTGACGACCTTCTTGATCTGCAGGAAACGCAGTTTCTTGAAAGAAGGCTGCAGTCAGTAGTCTTCAGAAAGGGGCTTGCAAAATCAATCAAACAGGCAAGGCAGCTTGTAGTGCATGGATTCATAGGCATAGATGGGAAGAAAATAGACAAGCCTGGTTTCTTAGTAGATGCAAACAAGGAGCAAAGTATTGCGTATTATAAGAAAATAGACCTGAATGCAGCACCTAAAATAGAGATAACGAAACAAGAAAAGGAGGTTATTAAAGAGATAAAGGAAAAACAAGAGGCAGAAAAAATTTAAACAAATAAAATATGCTTAAAACTGGGATGAAATGGCTAAAAAACAGAATGCAAAGGCAAAACCTGATGCAACAAAAAAAGAGGAAAAAAAGGAAATTGTATCATATGAGGCAAAGGCCTTAGAGGAAAAGCCAAAACCAACAAAAGAAAGATGGGGTGTTGCGCATGTCTATTCATCAAAAAACAACACGATAATAACAGTCACTGACATGAGCGGTGCTGAGACAATTGCAGTTGGGAGTGGCGGAATGATGGTAACTGCTGATTCTCAGGAAGGCTCACCTTATGCTGCAATGCAGGCTGCGTATAAGGTCGCTGCCCAGGCAAAGGATAAGGGAATTACTAACATAAATATTGAGATACGCGCACCTGGAGGGCACAATTCAAAGAGCCCTGGGCCTGGAGCGCAGGCTGTTGTAAGGGTTCTTGCAAGGAGCGGAATACGCGTCAATAAAATTATGGATGTAACACCTATACCTACAGACACTACAAAAAGGCCTGGAGGAAGAAGAGGCAGGCGTGTATAATTCTATACAAGCATACCTCAAATCAGCCGAATTTTAACAGATTACAGTTTATCTCTAGCTTGTACTAGTCTGCTATCTTTTTTTTATTTATAAGGTTACAGGTTAATTGCCCCTGTGGCAGCTTAGCCTTATTACATGCAAAATTAAATGGAGCCATCTGATTTTTAGCAATGTTTTTATAGTTTTGTAATAGAGATATATATCGGTAGAGAACTATCAGGGCTGCTCTTATATTTTTATTATATTTTGCCAGATTACAGCACTGATGCTAAGCAAAATACATTTAAGTAAATTCAAACAAATTGTCATAATTTATGCAAACCGCATTAACTGCATTGTTAATGCGTTTATTGATGGTATTTTATATAAAAAATGCGTGTTTCTATGGCCAAAGAAAAAGCAATAAAGGAAATAGAGGACCTTCCTGGAATTGGTGAGACTACTGCTGCAAAGCTAAGATCTCAAAACATTGATACACTTGAAAAGATAGCAGTGATGACCCCTCATGAACTTTCAGAAATCTCAGGCATAAGCGTTGAAAAAGCAAAAGATGCAGTGCAAGCAGCAAAAGACTCGACAACAATAAACTTTGAAACAGGAGAGGCTTTTTACGAAAAAAGAAAGGAAATAGGAAAAATAAGCACTGGCTCGAAAGAGCTGAACAACATGATAGGCGGTGGCGTCGAGACAAATGGAATTACAGAGGCATATGGAAAATTCAGCAGTGGAAAGACCCAGCTTGGGTTTATGCTTGCGGTTAATGTGCAGCTCCCTGCAAGCAAGGGAGGGCTTGACGGCAATGTGCTGTTTATAGACACAGAAGGGACATTCAGGCCTGAAAGGATAAAGCAGATATGCGATGCCCAGGACATAGACGCAAAAAAAACTCTTGAAAATATAATCTATGTAAGAGCCAAGACAACAGAGGAGCAGATACTCACGCTTGAGAGAGCAGACAAAATCATACAGGAGAAGAACATAAAACTAATAATTATTGACTCTTTAACATCATTGTTTAGGTCAGAGTTCATAGGCAGGGGCGCACTTGGAGAGAGGCAGCAGAAGCTCAATCACCATGTGCATAGGCTGCAGATACTTGCTGATAAATACCAGCTTGCAGCTTTTATAACAAACCAGGTAATGGACAATCCAGGAATACTTTTTGGCGATCCAACAACACCTATTGGTGGAAATGTGCTTGCGCATGCAGCAACGACAAGGCTCTACATGAGAAAAAGCAAGGAGGAACGCCGCATCGTGAAGCTTGTTGACTCACCATATATGCCAGAAGGAGAATGCGTAATAAAAATCACAGACGGCGGAATAAAGGATTGATATGCATTTATGCATTTATAAACATTTTCTGCCTTGCACTGCGCTGCAGTGACAGCAGTAGTTTTTAGGAAAAAATGAATTTCTATTTCAAAAATCTATTATAAATGGTACAATGTTTGAAAATATAATAAATGGATGGAAGATAGGAAAGGCAGTACGCAGCATAGTTATGAAAGATAAATCTCTTATGCTCTATCCTATTGTGTCTGTAATCATAGCACTTGCCTTGATTGCTGTGATATTCTTGGTAGGCATTATCGCTGCAGGTGCTGTGGCAAACCATAGCCTGATGTTAATAGCAGGAATAATCTTATTTTACATTGCTGTAACATTTTCCTCAACATATGTAAGCATTGCCTTGCTAATTGCCTACAAAAAATTCAACTCTGGAAAAAAGATTAGCATTGCACAAGCATTGTCCCTTGCAAGGCCTTACTGGAAAAATGCACTCAAGTGGGCAGTCTTTTATTCTATCATAATAATGATATTGAATGCAATAGAATCCAGATTTAGAGGAATAGGCAGACTTGTAGTCGGGTTCATAGGCTCGCTTGCAATAAGCACAGCCGTGTTTTTCGTAGTCCCTGTCATACTTGAAAAGAACATAGGGCCGATTGATGCAATGAAAGAAAGTGTGAAGACCATTTATCATCAGTTTGGGCAGACCTTCGGAGGCTTTGCGTTTATTGATCTTTATTCTGCAATGTTTATTTTGCTCGGTGTTTTTATAATGGTTGCGTCTCTGGCATTGTTTGGCAGCAGCACAATACTAAATGCAGTATTTATTGTAACTGGAATTATAGGCCTTGCGCTTGCAGTGTTTGGCGCTGTATTTGCTGCAACACTTGGACAGGTCTTTAAGCTTATAATTTATGATTATGCAAACGGAAAACCTCTGCCAAAGGGAATAAGCGCACAAATGATCAGCAATGCAAGCAAAAAAAGAAAAACTGCTAGCAGCAACAATGCAGGCAATATATAAAATTATAGTTTAATATGCAATATGATGCAATGCTTTATCTAATAGGACTTGGACTGTCAAAGGGAGACATATCGGCAAAAGCGCTTGAGATTGCAAAAAAATGCGATGCTGCATATATTGAGAGATATACTGGAAGAATAAGCGACAGCGATGTAAATGAGCTTGCAAAATCTGTTGGCAAGGAATTTAGAATTCTCAAAAGGCCATCTTTTGAAGACAATGTAGCTGAGCTGATTTCAGAGGCTATAGAGAAAAATGTGGGCGTATTCATTGAAGGGGATCCGTTAATTGCAACAACGCACAAAATATTATTCATTGAGGCGAAGGCACAAGATGTTGAAATAAAAGTAGTGCATTCAGTATCTATACTTACCGCTGCAATGGGAGAAAGCATGCTTGATTTCTACAGGTTCGGCGCTGTATGCACAATTGCGGATTGGAGCGAACATTATAAACCTGTTTCATTCTATGAAACAATTGAAAAGAACCTTGGTATGAATCTCCATAGCATACTTTTTCTTGACTTTAATGAAAGCGAGCAGGCAAGTCCAGATTTAAGACGGGTAAGTAGTATCTTGAAGTCTGCTGAGGAGCAATATAATAGAGGAGTTTTGGATCCGAATAAAGAGATAATGATATTGCATAATGTTGAGCTTGATACGCAGAAAAATCTGCTTGTAAAAATAAGCGAGCTTGAGGATATAGAGTTAGACAACGGTCCTACGCTTATAATAATCCCTGCAAAGCTAAGTGATATTGAAAATGAGCTTATTAATGCAGTGTATAGGCAAAAATAAACATTGCTATAAAAGCGTGAAATAATGCTGCAAATATTTCTTGATGAAAAGACAAAGAGGATATTTGCTACTGATCAGTCAACAATAGACATATTGAAAAATGGATTTTTTGGGGAAATAGAGGGTAATAAAATAGTTCTTACTCCTGAAGAGGCACTTTATATGATTGATGTAAGAAAAGCACAATGTCTTTCACCAAACTCCAAAAAAGAAGTAGAATTTAATGAATTTGAAGAGCTTTTCATAAAGAAAAATAAGATGATGGCAAGGTATTTTACATACAAAGACTGGAGAGATAGAGGCATAATGATAAAAGATTTTAAGTCAATAAAATCAGATGTAAAGCGCTCCAAGGCAAAGGTGCCTATAAAAATTTACCCCTCTTCAGCAACAAAACTCAATGCATACTCATTAGCCGGCATTTTCTTCCCTGATGATTTAATATGCATAGTCAGTGGAGAAGATGGAAAAAAAATTTATTTAGAAAACTGGTTCGGGCAATACGGAACATATAAACTAAGCGAGAGAGGGATATTAAACAAGCTTGACATATATGAGACACTCTATTTAATAGAAAAGAAGGTCCTTACTGTAAAGAACTTTACGCAGGAGCAGATATCACGAGCTGCTGAAAAAAGGAGACATGATTTTAAAAAATTGTATCTTGTTTACAAAGACTGGAGAGACAAAGGATATGTTGTAAAGACAGGATTCAAATTTGGAACGCATTTCAGAATATACTTTCCTGGTGCAAAACCTATAAAAGATGAGCAATGGATGCATTCTAAGCATGTTATACAGGTATTCCCAAGGGATACAAAACTATTGATATCAGAATGGGCAAGAGCAATAAGAGTAGCTCATTCTGTACGCAAGACATTCATACTTGCAATTCCTGGAAAAACCAGGAACAAAAAAATGAAGATAGATTTCGTGCTTTACCATAGGAAAAATGGAAATATAGAATTGCCAGGCACAGATACGCCAAGGCTTGGAATGTTATCGCTTAGCGAGGACGAAGTAATAGGTGGGAGCGAGCTTTCGGCAATGATAAATGAGGCAAAAGAGAATAAATTAGAGCTGATAATAGCCATAAGCGACAGAGAGACAGCTGTTACATATTATAAAGTGAGAAGAATTATCCTGCCAAAGAGCGAATATGAATACTATGAAATAGACTGGATGCAACCGTGATGCAAAAATATATTAGATATCGACTACTACTGTTGTACTGAAAAAATTCGTCTTAGCTGTTTTTTTCTTATTAGAAACCTTGAGCGCATACTTAGATATTCCCTTTACCTCTAATTTAAAGTATTGCCCTGTCCTTTTTTTTGATAATACAACTGATGAGAGGGCATATTTAGTGTTCCTGCCAGGTATAATTTTTATTTTTAGTAGATAGATATCAAAGCCAAACCTGTCTTTTGCATCGAGAATTGAAAGGCAGCTCTGCAGGAACTGCCAGAGAAGGTTTTCAAGCGTGTATGCCTCCTCTTTTATAATTATTTTATAAGTCCTTGACTTCTCTGTCTTTACTTTTTTAATATCTGAAATAATATCAAAAAGAGCAAGGGCAGAATTTTTGAAGGCTTCTTCAGCAGATCCGCCGAATGCATTGAACTCTATGTCTGCTGTGTGATCAACATATTCATATTTTTTCCCACGCATAAACTCATTTATTATTTTGAATTTTTGTTTTATTTTTGTATTATTTGTATTTTATTTGTACTATTATTATTTCAAGTATTAAGATTATTTTAATATTTCAAACAAAATCAGTATAAAATATATAATAAAATATAAAATAGATAAATGCAATACTAGAGCAAACAACAACAATGATCCAAAGTATGGATAAAATAAAGGTAAAGGATATATAATATGATTCCGTATTATATTTGTCCTATGATGACAAGAGTAACTACTGAATAATGATGATGCCCATTTCGACTGAGGACAATTATTTTGATGTGAAATAATGACTGCAAAGCACCTAAAAGAAAAAAATAAAATGAAAATAAAAATAAATGAGAAGGTACAGACAAAGCAACATACAACAGTGCAAGAAAATAATAAAGGCAGTAATAAGCTGCTTGGAATGCTTGTAGTAATTGCAGCATTTGGCATAGGCTCTTACAAGATTATATCTTCAACAGGCCTTAGCATACAAGATACAAATCCTTCAAGTTATATCATTGCAGTAATGCTTATGATTTTCCTTTTTCTTATATTTTCACTTAAAGAGAAGCTTGAATTTAAGCCGTCTGCAAGAAATATATTATTTGGAAGTGTTATACTTGCCATATATACAATCACAGTATCTTATCTAAAAGTAGCAACATCATTTATATTTTATCTTTATAGAATAGATGCACTCTTATTACCTATTTTCCTTTCAGCTCTAATACTTGTTATTTTTGGAATTGATGGAATTAAAAAGCTAAAATATGTTATAGTATACAGTGCTTTTGCATCGCCAATACTGCTTCTGCCTTTGCTTAATATAAATAGCCTTTTTACATTAGTCAATGCAAAATTCGTATTCTACATGCTTAGGATTATGCAAATCCCTGTTTCAAGCTCAGGCATAATGATTTCATTAGCATCAAATCCTGCAGCATCTATAATAATAGGTCAAACATGCACGGACATAGGTGCATTTATTGCGTTAGCTGCATTTCTACTGCCTATTGCATATTTATTTGATGGAAAGTTGAAAAGTAAGGTTCTATTTGTAATTATAGGCATTATTGCACTTGCAATTCTAAATGTAGCAAGAATGCTTACAATAGCCTTTTCATGGTTTTATTATGGAATTTCAAATGCGCTTATGCTATTTCATGCATCTTCTGGTCCGATATTATTCTATGTTATACTAGCTGTAATGATTATATTTTCATACAAGCTTGATTTATATGTACCAAAAATGAAGTATAATGAGATTGCAGTATCTGGTAAAAAGTATTTGCTGTCTGTGCATATATTAATTGCATTTGCTTTTGGGATTTTTAGCCTTGTTTTATTATCATCAAATGCAAACATAGGAATTCAACCAATGCATTTTAAAAACATACAAAATTCTACCAACAACCAGATAAATATGTCTACAGAAACTGAGATATTAAGTGTACTTAATGCGCATAACATTAAAGCTACACAGATAGGAATTATCAAGCTTAATAATATAACAGGATTAGACATTGCACTAAATGGCAACTCAACAGCAGAAATAAATAATACCTATGTATTTCTGTCTACATCAAAAATAATTCCATCTCTTGTAAAGTCCGGATATCAATATGATCAATATAAATATATACTTAGAAATGGGATATCAGTTAATAACGAAGTTCTAAAAACATCTAATTATAGTCTTAGCATATCTGAATTTTCAGCACCAATAAATGCAAGCGGGACATACATACCTATTGACTTTTTAGTATTTGAAAATTACAGCTCTGCAAGATTTTGCCGCATAGACTATCAAAAAATAGGGTTGTCAAACTTTTTTGAATCAGAAATCTATAACATAATAAGGAGAAATAAAGTTAATAGTACTGCTCCATGCATTCCATATGTATTGGCTTCTATTTTTAAGTGATTAACTCTTATGCTCTAATAAATTTATAGTCCTACCCATCAGCTATGTCTGCCTGTTGTTTGTTTTTTATGTAATAAAAATGCATTTGCCTTTTTTAGATGCATAATTATTACAAGTAAGAAATATTATTATAACTAAAAGTATAGCAAATAGGACTATAATGGCTATTAATATTATTTGAACATGCGACATAGCTGATGATAATGATAAGATGCTGCCTGTGTGCCCTGTGCTTTGTGAAGCGAGTGATGAAATAATAAGAGTATTTGCCACAGAATTTGCTGGCAGCTCTGTAGATATTGGTATCACATTTGAAGTTGAATTAATCTGCTTTTGGATAATATTAGAACTTATCGAATTTATTGCCGCAGTTAAGTTATTTTTTATAATTAGAATATTTGCAGAGGATATTTTTGTTGTTATATTGCTAAGACTTGGAGATGTAAAAGTAGGATTCTTTGAAAATATTCCTATTATTGGATCACTTGGTACTAAAAATGAGACTGTACATGTTTGGGGATTCTGCACAGAAGCTATTTTTGACCATATCTTATTTACAAGCCTGAATACAGATATATTTGAAATATTGCAAGGATATACAAATAGGCCATTTGTTGTTATATTCTGCTCTGTAGAAAAATTAAATGCTATGAGTTTTTTGTAGGTTCTATTTGTAATATTTTGTACAGATAGAGTTACATTTTTTATGCTTACTTTTACCTCCTTCCCTGTCCTGTTGTTTGACGTTAATTTGAATATTATATGCTCATTTGTGAAATTTATTGTAAATGGCACTGTTGAAATATTAAGGTAGTTTGAGTAAACAGAATTTGAAACAGTTATATTATGATATACTTTTAGATGGATTATTGGAGTTATTATAGTGGAATGAGGAGGTAGGCCTGATGCAGGCTGCTGCACAATAAGAGTCTCTGTTATTGAATTACCAGTGTAGTTTGCATTGCCAGAATTTGAGAAAGTGAGAATATAAGTTCCTGGAAGACCTTGTGTAGACCATGATGCTTGTGAAGATGTTGTAGAATAAAGTGCACCATTGACATATAATTTCCATGCAGACTGGTTGTTTAGTGTCTTCGTTCCTGTAAATGAGAATGTATCCCTTGTATAATATGGGCTTCCATATTGCCCATTGGAATTTGTGCCTGCTGCCCCAGAGGAATTCGAAAAAGAGTATAACGGGGCTGGAAGGGAATTTGAAATAACTGTTATATTTATTGGATCGTTATAAGGATATGGTGTTGTTGTGCCTATATCATTTGCAAGGAGATAAAGGATATAGTTTCCTACAGAGAAATAACCTCCTAAGGTCCGACTATTTTCTGCAATTATGCTGTTTGCTGCAGTTGATGTTGATGAAGCAAAACTTGCAATTTGATTTTCTGAAAATACCTGGATGCCAGAGGGATCTGTTATTATCCAATTGTATGAAAATGGGCCTGTTCCTCCAACAGTATTTGCAGAAATTGAAGGCAACACACCGTATATAACTGATAGTGGTTGTGAGGAACTTAGGGCATTGCTTAGATTTGCGTTTTGAATAGAATTAAGCGAAAGAATAGGCGCAGAATTAACTGTGATTGAAATCGTAATAGAATTTATAGGAGTTTCATATGTTGTAATAGAATCAAATAAAATACCATTAAACTGAATTGTATTTGATGATATTGAATTTACTATAAATGATATGGAATTATAATCCTCATTAGAAGGTATTATCACATTACTGCCCATTTGCCTGTTTCCTGTCACATTCCATAGCATTGCATTGAATGGTCCAGTGCCTTCTGTATCTGTTGTAAAATTTATTGTTTCAATCTGGCCTGAATCAAGCAAAGCGTTTGTTGCTGATATAAATATGCTAGGTGCTGCCTTCACTGTAAGGTAATCTGTCATAGAATATGCAGTTGTAGTAGATGTTGCTGAGTCTATTATGATATAACAATAATAGGCATTGATATATAATGGAGGTGTTGTATAAATTTGAGAGGTTGCACCGTTTATAAGTGTATCTGATATAGAGCAGTTTCCTGCTGAGGGAGCAGTATACCACTGATAGGTATAAGGTGCTGTTCCACCTACTGGGTTGGCAGTAAGAGTAATAGAATAGCCCTTGTCTATAATAGGCGTAAGGGGTTCTACCGCAGCCGCATTTAATTCGTTGTTTACAATGATTGTGTTCTGCAATGAATTAAAAATAAATGGTTGAGCAGTTCCAGTGTCATATGCAATTGCATTGAATTCAAATACATTTGCAGAAGTCAAGGAATTAACTATGAATGAGACTACATTGCTTCCACTTAGCTGTATTATTACATTACTGCCCATTTGCCTGTTTCCTGTCACATTCCATAGCATTGCATTGAATGGCCCTGTTCCATTTGAAACACTTAATACATAAGTTTCTATCTGGTTTGAATCAAGCAAAATATTACTTGGAGATAAATATATTATTGGTGCAGGATTCACTGTTATTACTGGTGTTGCTACTGTATAACTTTCTGGAGTTGTGGCAGAATCTGTTATTGTTGCAGAAAATTCACACGTCGCAGATGATGCTGTAGATGGATAATATATAAAAGAGGTAACATTACCAGGACTGCTGAATCCAGGGCAAGAATATCCATTTGCAATTGACCAGGAATAGGTATACGGTGATGTACCTGTTGTTGGTATGCTTATACTTATAGGATAGGACTGCCCTGAATCAATAGTCACTATAGATAACGGGGATGTAATTGATGTTGGGGTAAGAGCAGAATTTATAACAATATTATAATTGTAGCTATCTGGCAAGGCATTTATAGTTATAGAAGATGGTGGGCGCGGAGGCGGAGGCGGATGGGGAGGCGGATGGGGAGGCGAATCTTTCTCATAAATTCTAACGCTATAATTACCTGCAATATTAGTAAAATTGAAATTAAGCACGCTGCTTGGCGATGAAGACAATGTTTGGGGCAGAGCATTTGAAGATATAGAGTTATAGATTAATACATTCATTACTGTTGCCTGCATTGCATTTATACTGAATCCAATAGTGTTATATGCAAGTACAGTTAATGAACTGTTGTAACTTCTAGTTCCATTATAAATAGATATATATGCAGAATATGGTAGGTAGCTGGATCCTGAAATTGCGTTTGCAAATTCTATTGTTGTAATTTGACCTATGTCAAGTACAGTGTTTGAAACAAATGAGGTGCAAATTGTATTTGTAACTCCAGGAGCTAAAGAGGATGAAACTGGCGGAGGACATTGGCCAGAAAATGGATTATTAGTACTATATGTGCTTGAAAATTGACTGATACTAAGCGCAAATAAAATTAAAATTATTTTAAATATTTTAACTATTCCGCATACCCCCACCACATCTTTGCGCCTAAAAAATCATAGGTGCTAAATAAAGACATGGAACTTATCTCACACAACTTAATTTTCCCAACTTCCTTCTTAATAATTAATATTAGAAGTAAAACTATTTAATAATTAGTATTTAGTTAATGTTTTATAAAATAATTTCTAATTTGTAATGCTACGTAATAGTTTATATATATAATAAGTGACATCCTCCCACCCGTAAATGGTGTGGGATTTATCGCTATGTAGAGTTAAGTAATAATTAGAGCTTAGCTATAACATAGATTAGATTATAGCGCATAGTACATAAGTAGGTAGATAGTAGTTGCACTGGCACATTGATATACTATGCATTATACTTTATTATTCAAAGTCTTCCTGCTTTATGTTGTAATCATTGAGTAGCCTTTTTTTGCTGATTTTTGTAGGAGCAGAATCCAAAAGTGATTCTTGCTTGTGATTCTTTGGAAAGAGAATAAAATCCCGTATATTCTCGCTATTGAGCAGAGTTGATATAAATCTGTCAAGACCTAGAGCTATGCCCCCGTGTATTGGTGCACCATAAGATAATGCATCTATAAGAAACCCGAATGTGTTGGTTATTGCATTCTGATCCATTCCTATAACAGATAGAGATTTTTTTTGAAGCTCGGAATCATGTATCCTGATGCTGCCGCCGCCTATTTCTTCACCGTTGAGTACAATGTCGTACTGTCTTGCAATTACTTTTTCAGGCTCTGACTCAAGATATTTTTCAGTATCTTTTGTTGGAGCTGTAAATGGATTGTGAGCCGGCTTTAATTTGCCTGTAACTTCATCTTTGTCAAAAAGAGGGAAATCTGTAATCCATGCAAATGCGTATTCTTTATCGTATTTTTGCAATTTATCTCCAATAAGCTTTCTTAATTTTCCAAGCGCTTCGAGAAGCAAATTCTCTGATAGGTCAGATCCTATTATTATTATATCTCCGTCATGTAAATTCATTCTCTGCATTAAGATATCGCAAACGCTGCTTCCTATTGACTCTGAAATAGACATTGGATCTGATTCAATTTTATCATGCGCAACATAAAGCCATGTAAGACCTTTAAGCCCTAGCCCTTTTGCTACCTCTATCAATTTCAGCATGTATTGCTTATTAAGCCTGCTGCTCCCTGAATTATCACTGAAATCAGCAGAAAATGCAACAGCTTTTACAAATCCATTGCTCTCTATAATTCTCTTTAGCACATTATAATTAGATGATTTCATCTCCTCTGTTATGTCAAATATTTGACTGTTGAATCTAAGATCTGGTTTATCAGACCCATATTTTTCCATTGCTGTTTTGTATTGCAGCTCTGGGAAATCAATATTTGTATTGTTATTGAGCACCTGCTTAAATACCACTCTTATCAGCTCTTCTATAAGGCCTTTTATATATTTTTCATCCTTGAAACTCACTTCAATATCAACTTGCGTGAACTCAGGCTGCCTATCTATTCTCTGATCCTCATCCCTATAGCACCGTGCTATCTGAAAATATTTATCAATTCCTCCTACCATACAGAGCTGCTTATACAGCTGAGGCGATTGCGCAAGAGAGTAATATGTATTCTTAATTAACCTTGAGGGAACAAGAAAGGTCCTTGACCCTGTTTCATATGTGTCTTTAACAAGAGTAGGTGTTTCAAGTTCCATGAACCCATTATCCCAAAAATATTTACGTATCTGCTTTGTAATTCTGTCGCGGAATTCAATGTTCTTTATCATTTGCCGCCTCCTTAAGTCTAAATACCTAAACTTCATACGCAAGTCCTCATTCGCAAGGCTTCTGCTTTTCTCATCAATAAGCTCGAATGGGGGCATCAATGATTTGTTTATTACCTCAAATTTTTCTACGAATATTTCAACATTGCCTGTAGTAATTGAGTTATCTACAGTATCCTCGTCTCTTTTCTTGACATTTCCGAAGACTTGTATTACATATTCCTTGCCTAATGTATCTGCAAGTTTCTTTACCTGCGACTCAAAAACTAGCTGGGTTTCACCGAACCTGTCGCTCAAATCTATAAACAGCTTTCCGCCATGATCTCTGATTCGCCTACACCAACCATAGGCTCTAACGTATTTTCCTATAAAGGTTTCGTCCAGCTGCCCACAGTTTATTAATTCATAATTCAAAAAAAACACCGGTACACAATCAGTCTTATTTGCCTGCAACAAATTTAGGCAATAAAATATTTAGCCTTGTTGAAATATACTTTGGGCTTGCATTATACTTTTTTGCGATTTGGCCTATTATAAAATTAAAAACTTTTGGATTATTTACATAATCTTTTAACAGTTGCTTATTTTCTAATAGCATTGAATTTATTGCAGAGTCTATTAAACTTTCATCTATTTCAGAACTTGTTTCAATTGTTTTTCCTTGCTCTATGTCATTAATAGTTTCGCTGTTTATAAGCACATTCTTTGAAATTGCAATAAGCAAAGCCTCAAATTTTTCATCATCAAGAGTTTTATTATACCTTTTAAGCACCTCAATGGCACTTATTACAATATTAATCTTGTACGTTCCTGCAAACTTATTTATAAGCTGGAGGGCATTCTTGTCAAACATTATTTGCTCAATAATGAGCTTCTCGCTTGCAGAGTACTTTTCTGCAAGCTCCTTTGCTATCTTATTCGTATAAGTCGGTTCAATAATCGGAAGATTCTTTATACTGTATTCCCCTAGATCAGGTTCATAAATTATACCATATTCCTCGTCACTTTCTTTTTCCCTCATAGAAACTGTGATCATATTTGCTCCATCATACGACCTTGTCTCTTTATTTATTATTGCTCCGCTAGCCCTTGCTGCCTCTTGCCTTTTTATCTCAAACAGCGCTGCATTAATCATATCTTTCAGGCCTGTGATGTTTTTTACTTCTACTCTTTCACCCTGGTTAGATACATTTACATCAGCTTTAAGCTCTGTGTTGATATCTATGCCAAGGTAATACAATATGCTTTTCAATTCGTTCATGAATTCTTTCAGTTCATCAATATTAAAAATATCAGGCTCTGTCACTATTTCAAGTAGAGGCCTTCCTGATCTATTGAAGTCTATTAATGAATAATCTTCTTCATGCAGTATCTTTGCAGGATCTTCTTCTATCTGTATCCTGCGTATCCTTATCTTCTTTGAGCTCTGAAGCTCTATAAATCCGCCTTGAGAAATAGGGTTTGAAAGCTGTGTTATCTGGAATGATTTAGGTAAATCAGGGTAAAAATATACCTTGCGCTCGAAAGAGATTGTTTTTGCTATATCTGAATGAAGTGCATTCGCCACTGACTTTGCAATCTCAAGAGCTTTTGCATTGAGCATTGGCTTTGATCCTGGAAACCCCATGCAGATAGGGCAGACAGACATGTTAGGCTCCTGTTCATTATATGCATTGCAAGAGCAGAAAAGTTTTGTCTTAGTTGGAATTGCGACATGAATCTCCAGTCCAATTTTTATTGCCTCCATCATATAGATCCTAGATTATATTTGAATTGGTATTTAAATGAATTTTCCCAATTTTCCACGAAATCAAGCAATGAATAGTCCTCAAAATGGTCTGATATAAGCTGCGCGCCCATTGGAAGGCCTTTATCATAATCATATGGAAATGACACGTGAGGAAAACCTGAAAGATTAGGCGGTATTGTTAGAATATCTAGCCCATAATTCTGCACAGGAGTTAAGCTATTGGCATCATCTATTTTAGGAGTCATAATTGGCATTGTAGGACTCAATATAAATCCTTGCCTAAGGATTTCTTTCATTTTTGCTATAAGAAGCCCACGCACTTTTAAAGCCTTGCTATAATATTTACTTTTAACGCTTGCTCCTCTTACAAACGTACCTAATATTATTCTCCTCTTTGCCTCTGTTCCAAAGTTAGACCTTGATTCTGTAAAGAAAGAGTTATAGTCTTTGGAGAATTCATTATTCTTCAATCCGTATTTAAATCCTGTGTAGCGCGCCAGGTTTGTAGAAGCTTCTGCCATCGAGATTATATAATAAGTCGGGATTGCTTTATCTAGCAGGTTGAAATCTATTGTTTTTATAGCAAAGCCCATGTTCTCCAGCTTTGACACGAGGCCAGAAAAATGAGATTTTACGCTTTCATCAAGTAAATCATTTATTTGATTGATAATAAAAATTGTATTTTTGGCGCCTTTGCCTTCATCGCTCTGCATTTTTCTTTTCTCTATGTCAATGCAAGTAGAATCATAATTGTCAGGCCCTTTTATTATGTCAAAAACATATCTTATGTCCTTTGCTGACCTTGACATCAGCCCGATCTTGTCAAGCGAATTTGCATAGTCTATCAGACCATGCCTTGATACTGCGCCATAGGTAGGAGTGAAACCAACGACTCCGCAGAATGCCGAAGGTGCGGATATTGATCCTCCTGTTGATTCTGCTATTGCAATATGGTATTTCAAGACAGCAGTCGCAATTGCTGCTCCGCTGCTTGAGCCTCCTGCAACATAATCCTCGTTAAAAGGGTTCCGTGGAGTCCTTTCTGAATTAAGCCCAAATGTACCAAACCCAAATTCATCCATGTTTGTTTTTCCAATAAAATCAAAATTTTTTGAAAGCATTCTTTCAACAACAGTTGCATTGAATGGCGGCAGATAAGACTTTAGAATTTTTGAATTTGCTGTTGTCTCAACATTTTTCACGCAGATATTGTCCTTTACGCTAAATGGGTAATTTTGGCCTGATATCCTTGTTATGTTGAGAAATGCATTGAGCCTGCTGTTAATGTCAGATAGGTCATTAAAAAGTGATTCTGCATAACCTGATTTTTTTTCCAATGAATAAAATTCCTCAATGCTATTCATATTTTCGGACCCACTATATAAAATCTGTGCGTTTTTGAATTCGCAAGTAGAAGATTAATATCATTGAATTGGGATTCAGAATCTTGTCTAAGTCTCTCATCAATATCTATAGGATGATAATACTCAACTATATTTCCTGTATCAATTTGCTGTATTGTATCAAAATATTCTAGTACACTTTCTATGTCTTTCTTTATTCTTTCCTTTTCAGCATCTTGAAGCTTTATTCTGCAAATATGCAGAAGCCGTTCAAATTCCTGTTCGTCCATTAATACCATTCCCCAAAATAAAAATATAAAAATAATAAAGATAACAGATAGGATAAACAATAAAATAGAATTTCCAAGCGCTGTGACTTGTTTATATGTCACGTAGACAATGTACACTGCATGCAGCAATTTGTAGTTATAATATAAGTATAATATTATGATTTAGATTTTTTAATATTATGTTTTAATTTAAAAAAATAGAGAACTGCACTTGCTAGGCTTATAAGCCCTATGAATATTAGAAACAAGCCTAGGATGAATTTTATAAGATCAAGGAATATTAGAAATCCGAAAGAGACTTGATGAGAGTAAAGTCTAAAATGTATCAGCAAAAGGCCGAAGAATATGAAGAGGACGCTGAAAAATGCACTTATTGAGAAATCTTCATAGTCAGAGACTACAAAGTATTTTGCTGTTCTTGCGTTTATATTGAATTTTGATTTGTCTTTTATCTTAAGAACAGCGACTGCAAAAAATCCTGCGCCTAAACCTAAGAATAAGCCAACAACATCAAACCTGAACAAAATTCCAAATGCAAAACCTATAAAGAGCAATGATAAAAAAATTAGAATTGAAATTTTGTTGCTTTCAGATCTCCTATAGCGTTCTGCATATATGCTCTTGTCTTTCATCTTTTATCATTGTGACTTTTTAACATTACTTTTAACTGCATTTAGTGTTGCTTCAGCTGGCTTTGATTTATTGTTTGAGTTTTTTGATAGTTTTCTGTTACTTTTGCTATTTTTAAAGCATGTGCCTGAACAAAAATAACTTATTGTCCCTATCTTATTTACAAACATTAATCCCTTTCCTTCGCTAATTTCTTTTGAGCAATAAGAGCATTTCATAAAATCATTATGTTATGAGATTTAAGAATTTATTATTTGACCTTTATTTCCCTTGCTTCTCTGTTTGTATCAGGAAGCCTTATAATGTCCCCTGACTTGATTGGACCTACGACATTTCTCTTTATTATTCTATTTTTATCCTTGCCCTCAAGTATCTTGCATACTATAAAGTAGATTTCTCCATAAATGCCTGTCTTGGCGCGTTTTTCAACTTCAATTACTTCTGCAAGAAAGCCCTGAAAACGGTTTTCTGCTTCATTTTGTTCTGCCATCGTAATCAATCCACTTAATATTTATTTATTTGATAACTTATTTAATTTTACGAATTTAATTCTACGAATTTAACACGCAGTGGTCTGATAAAGATTACTGCTTGCTTTTTCCTGTTATGAGAGAAATTATCTCTTTTATCTTGTCTGCTGCCTCTCCTTCTTTTTCGACTGAAACTGCAGTACAAGGCACATTTAAGCCTATTGATTTGCCAAGATCCTCTTTTGTTGCAATGTATGAATATGAAATCTTCTTTTCATCACATAGCTTTGGCAGATGCATCACTACTTCTTCAGGCTGCACATCTTTTGCAATTACGACAAACTTAGCAAGGTTTCGTTCAATGCTTTTTGTCACTTCGTTAGCACCTTTCTTTACTGTTCCAGATGTGCTTGCAATCTTTAGTGCCTCTTGGGTCTTAGCCATTATTTCGTCGGATACTTCAAATTTTATATAAGATACCATATTAACACCTATCACTTTTGGTCATTTAGATATTTTAGCATTATGTAGAATAACTTTAAATAACTTTAAAAGCTAAATTCAAAATTTAAAAACAAAGATTATCTATATTAAATCTGATTTCTGTCTTAGCGATTAGGTTTAATATTGCCTTTTATGCCTTGCGCTTGAGCGCTTAAATAGCATAGATATTGCCTTAAACATGTGCTAAAGCAATTTTTAGATTAATAAGATAAACAAGATAATATAAAACAAAAAAGTATATAAATCTATGTGATAAAGCAACAATTGCCGTCATAGATCTGCATTTGCCATGCGGCGCTGCAATTCACCTCTTCATATTGCGTATTGCATTTGCAGATATTGTTTTATTTATTCTTCGGACATCAAAGCCCAGGCCATTGTATGAAATCTTTGACGGAACTGCTTTGAGTTGCAACACATTTGGTTTGCCGTTTTTCCAATGCCAGCTCGCCATGAGGTCCAGCTTGCTCTTCAAGTCACCAAGAGGCAGTGTGTTTGAATTCACAGTTGCAATTGTAGATGAAAATTTTATTGTTTTAAAATAAGACAAACTACATAAAATTGGTATATAAAATGATGATCCATTTTCAAGTATAATTCTAGGGGCAATTGTCGAGTCCTCGACAATCCATTCGCCTGATATCATCGATGATTTGTAAGTAACTATTTTTTTGAAGCTTTGATTATTAGTCAGGTTGTCTATATTGATTTCCCACTGATTCTTGCTTTTGCTCACCAGATTTATTTCAGCGTAAATTTTATCCCCAGGCTTTACTGTAAATTCTTTTCTCGGTATATATACTGGCTGAAAAGGCAAAAGCTCGTACCATGCCTGATTAATAAATTTCTTTTTTCTTACTGAGTAAGTTGAATCAGTTCCTGTCTGTATCAATGTATTGTCGCTGGATTTGCTCCCCCCTATCCCGATCCACTCGCTAACATCGCTTGGGGGCCTTGTAACCAGAAAAAATGGCATGTTGTTTACATTTATTATAGTTAGCTTCTTTTTCGGCTTTACATAATTTATTTCAGGGACATTCCACTCTCCTTTAATGCTTGAAACTACTGGGAGGGGGTGCTTGAAACTTGATTCTGTAATGTACCCGCTCCAGTTTGACGAAAGTGAAACTGAAAAAGAGTTAGAACTGTTTTCAGTTTTTGCAGTAGATACAGTCTGAGAATATACATTGCTGTTTTTATTGTATCCATTAGATATGCTAGCAGGAATATTGGCAGGTGCTGCTGCAATTGCAATTGCAATAAATGAAGCTGCTGCAATATTTTTTAATTTGCTTGCAATATTATGCATGCGCCCTGCATTATCATTATTATGCCTTAAAAATTTTTGGCTGCTCTCATCAATACCTTTGCTGTTTTTAAATATCTGCATCTTATCATCATATGCATAAAACTGTATTGCATAAGATATAAAAGGTTTGTGTGCAGTTGGTACTTAAAAGTTAAATTAAGTTAGGATAAGTTAGCAAAAAGCTTGCACAGCTAGGCCGCATACTTTGAGGCAAAATTAAGCAAGTAAAATAAGAAATACAGATGCACCAGCATCTGTAAATGAGATCTTGCCTGGATGACAGGCAGACAATGGCATCCTGTGCTTAGTCCATGAACTGCTGCGGCTGAGGAGGTTCTGGAGGCTGTCCTTTCCTTGTTCTTATCTCGCGCACAATTTTTGCTTGTAACTCAGACGGAAGTTTCTCAAAGCCCCCGAACTCGTGGTACCATATTGCCCTGCCCTGGGTAAGGCTTCTCATTTCATTCGAGAACCCCTTTATGACTTCTGAAACAGGCAGCTTCGCAACTATTGTGACCTGCTCGTTCTCCTGCGAGACTGTGAGCACTTGGCCTCTTTTAGACTGCAGGAATGATACCATATTTGACATATAGTCCTGTGGTATGTTAATTGTAAATATTTGCTTAGGCTCTAGGAGCTGCACGCCTGCTGTAAGCAAGCCTGCGTATATCGCGCGCCTTATGGCTGGTATTATCTGGGCAGGCCCTCTGTGCACAGGATCCTCGTGTATTGTTGCATCTGTAATGCCTACCAGGACTCCTGTCACCTTCTCCCTTGCCAGAGGCCCGTCAGTAACCGCCTCCTCGAAGCCATCTATCAGTAACTCCATGACTTCATTAAGATACTGAACCCCATGGCTTACATCTGCAAGTACGCAGTGATTCTTGACATACTCAATATTCTTTGCAATCTGTCTGTCTATGCCTGCTTCTATAAATGCCTCGACAGCAGACTGACCTTTTGGCTTTCCTTCATGTATCTTGCCCTCGTCCATGGCCTTTAGGACTGCATCAGGCAATGGCTCTACAGTTATATAAAACCTGGAGTGCTTGTTCGGCGACTTTCCCTCTATAGGCCCTGCCTTTTTGGAGATAGTCTCGACATAAAGAACTATTGGTTCGCTTGAAATTATCGGGATGCTAAACTCGTCCTTGAGCTTGGTCTCTATTGTCTCAAGCTGCAGCTCTCCTACTCCGCTGACTAGGTGCTCGCCAGTATCCTTGTTGACCTCTATCCTGACTGTCGGGTCCTCCTTTGATAAGGCTCTCATGGCTTCTATCAGCTTGCTAGTGTCCCTTGAGTCCTTGGCTTCTATCGCCTTTGTGACGACCGCTGTGGAGAACTGTATCTCCTCAAAAGGCTCTATGTCATCCTCGCTCACAGTATCGCCAATTGTAAGGTCTTTTAACCCTGCCAGTGCGACTATGTTTCCTGCTGGTATAGAGTCTACTGCAACCTTTTCAGGACCCATATATATCGCAATCTGCTGCAACCTTTGCTTAAGGGTCTTGCCTGTCACATTCACCTCAAGTCCTTTTCTTGCTGTTCCTGAAAAGATCCTTCCAACTGCTACTTCACCAGAATGCGGATCGTACTTTATACCAAAGACGACTATGTTTGTCTTGCCGTTCGCATTTGTTGAGAGCATGTCCTTGGCATTGTCTGAGTCAAGGTCTCCATGCCAGATCTGCGGAATCCTGTATGGCTGTGCGTCTTTAGGATTTGGAAGATGATCGATCATCATTGCAAGTACTGCTTCTTCTATTGGTGCTATTTCCTGTAACTTTGACTCGTCCCCTTTCTCTGTAAGTTCAAAGATATCCTTGAAGGAAATCTTCCTAAGGTCCATAGTAGTCTTTGATACTGCCCATCTCTTCATAGCAGATCCAAAACAGACAGCACCATTATCAACACTTAATTGCCATTGATTAGCAAATTCCTCTGGCGCATACTTTGAGATAAGCAAATTAACATCCTTTATTAATTTAAGCAGCCTCTCAAATGTCTGCTCTTTGGTGAGCCTGAGCTCGTTAAGCAGTCTGTCAACCTTATTGACAAACAGCACTGGCTTGGCTTTCTCCTTTAGGGCCTGCCTAAGAACTGTTTCTGTCTGAGGCATAATGCCCTCTACAGGGTCAACTACAAGAACTACTCCGTCAACAGCTCTCATAGCTCTTATGACATGAGATCCAAAGTCTATATGGCCAGGAGTATCTATTAAATTTATTAAGTAATCTTCATCATTGTAATTGAATCCAAGAGAGATATATGCGGACTTTATAGTCATTCTTCTGTCTTTTTCAATTGCCTCATAGTTTGTGTATAATATATCTCCTGCTACTGCTTTTGAGATAAGACCTGCCTTTGCAAGCAGAGAATCAGTAAGTGTTGTCTTGCCATGGTGCACGTGCGCGATTATCGCAACATTCCTTATCTTATTAATGTCTCCCATTATCTTTGTTATTTCAGATACAACATATTCTTTTCTTACCATAAAATCGCTGATTAATACTTAACACTTATTAATACTTATAATTTAGAACGCAATACATGAGTCTTTTTGAAGGTAATATTAAAAACCTTATGCGTTTAAGAAAAAATGCAAAACAAATAAAAGAAATGAAAGATAAAATAATTAAATTAATTTACCATGTGTTGTGAGAAACTTAATCCGGAATGTAACACAGGATTACTTTGCGCTCCTTGCCATTCTCTCTATCTCATTCCTTCTTTTTATTGCATACCCATTAGGGTCGTTTCTTGACGCTAGGATAAGCTCATTTGCGAGCGCATCCCTCATTGTCATTTTCTTTCCGAATGATGCAAGTATTGCTGCAATTGAAATATTTCTTAAAGCATAATCAAGCCTTCTGCTTGCGCTTATATCTACTGCAATATTAGAAATTATCCCTCCGTATCTTACTCTTGTTGTGTCCTCGATAGGAGCTGAATTCTCGACCGCCTGTATAAAAACCTGCAAAGGATTCTGGTTTGTCTTTTCCTGTATTTGCTCAAATGCATCTTCTATAATATGCATTACTTTGAGCTTTTTCCCCTGCAGCCTGCCTTTTGTTCTTATGACATGGCCTCCTATCTTTCCTCCTGTGCCTCCTCTCATAAGAGCATTCTCAAGCCTCTCAATTATGTTTATCTTTGCCTTTGAGAAATCCTTCTTGCTTGTCCTTCTGTATGAGTTAGGATACTTAAGATCGTTCAGAAAGATATAATTCCTGAGGCTTTGGTCATTGACCTCCACCTCGTAGCTGTATTTGTCAAATAATAAGTTTGCCATGATTATCTCTTTGGTTTTTCAATCTTGCCCATCCTAAGCAGCCTGAGATTTGCACCATTCACTGCGACAACTTTGTATTTCATGCCTGGTATGCATCCCATCTGCCCTCTTTGGGACCCTCCGAGCCCTTCTATTGTTACCTCATCGTGCTCGTCTATATATGTGATGCTCTTGTCGCCAGGCACGAATGCGCCGACAACCTTTGAGTTCTTTATAATCTGAACCCGCACACACTTTATCTGTCCTGAGTTCGGCTGCTTCTGCTCGACAGCGAACTTTTGCAATACAAGCCCCTTTGTCCTAGGGACTGTTCCCATTGGGTCGAATTTCTCCTTAAGCTTGAATTTCTTCCTTTTCCACCATTTCTTAAGCAGTCTCTGGTGCTTTCTTCCTCTTACTAATTTTCTTGCCGCAAATTCTCCGTTTCCCAATTAATCACTTTGTTCATTTATTTCCTGAGCCCCGTCGCTCTCTGCATCTTCTGCAGATTCCTCTTCATTTTCTGAACCTGCCTGCATTGATTCCTCATCTTGCTCCTCCTCTACTGTTTCATCTTCATCTTCTATTTCTTCTTCCTTAGATTCAACAGAAGCAGTTGCAGCAGTTTCAGGAGCATTGAGTATATTTGAATTTCCAGGGTCTATGACCGCAAGCACTGAAACAGAATATGGCTTTCCACATACAGAACCCAGCTCCATAGAGTTGCCTGTAAAGACTTCAAGCCTTATGCCTGATATTCCAGTGATATACTTTATGTCATTTATTGCATCAGCTTTGTTTCCTGAAGCAATAACAACAAGCTTTGCAGAGCTGCTCTCGATGGATCTTATGACCTGCCTTGCGCCAAGAGCCACGTCCCCACTGTCAACAGCTAAGCGTATATCATTTGGTTGTATCATGCTAATCAAATCATGTTTTTAGTGCTAATATAAGGGCTTAATTAACCGAACAGCCCTGCAAGTCCTGCTGCTGCTTCTTCCTCAGATTTTTTCTCCTCTTTTTTCTCCTCTTTCTTCTGTTCCTGCTTATGTTCTGCTGCAGGAGCCTGAGCTTGGGCAACTTGCATGTTTTCTGCAGACTTCAGTATTTCTTTTATATCAACTCCTTTCAATGACTCGACAATTGCTTTTGCCTTTGCCTCGTCAGGACTGAATCCTGCTGCCTTTACCACATCCAATAAACTCTTTTCGTTTATTTCTTTTCCTGCTGCATCTATTAGCAGAGCTGCGTACACATATTCCATAGTTTCACCTAAAAATTCATTAGTATTTTGTTTTTTATTATTCTGTTTTTATTTTATTTTATTCTGTTTTTATTTTATTTATTTTTTATAATATTTTCTTTTTTTAATATATAATTTAATTTAATATTTATAATTAATTTCAATTAATCTGTTTTTAAGTATATCTTGAGTTTTATTTTGCACTGCTACTGATTGCATTGTTTGCGCTAGCTGCTGCCAGAAATGCATTTACCAGAAGCTTCTCAACAATGCCCTTGTCATAGAGCTTTGCCTTTACTCCAAAGAACATTGCATTAGTATATGCCTTTGATATAAATCTCTTTACTGTGTATTTATTAACTATTTCTTTGTCAATGCAGATTGCAAGTGCGCCGTTGAATGCTTTGTATATGTTGCTTAGTGTGTAATCCTTGTCTATTCCAAGAATATCTTTTGTGAAAATCAGGTTCTGTGAAAGCACCAAACTCGGCTCTATTGTAACAGTAAATGGCTTTATGTCAAGTATTCTGAGTACTTTTGAGATAGGTGCAGTAATTACCTCGTCCTTCTTTATCACTTTATCCTTTCCAATTACAACTTTTCCTTTCTGTATCTGCACATCTATTCCTGCCTGCTTCAGTTCTGTAACGGTCTGCCCTGGCTGTATGTTTGTCTCTCCACTTTTTATTACTATCTCTGAATTTGCTTTTTGATTAGGTTTTGCAGCAAGCTTAAGTTGGTTTGATTTTAATTTTTTGAATATGCTGAATCCTGTATCATTCGTCATGAATACTGCATGCTGAGCATGCTGCTTCTTCAGCTCGTCTGCGATTGGCTTTAGCCTTTCCTCGCCTTCAAGGGCCTTCAGCAAGAGTCTTTTCCTTGCAAAAAGCACTTTAGCGTCGCTTTTTATGCTGTTCTTTGACTTTTGCAAGAGCTTATCAGGAATGCGCTCAATCGGAATAAGACCTATTGTTTCATACTTTTTGAGTTCATTCCTTGCATTTTTTATGAATTCGCTCTTTTGTGTTTTTGTAAGCATAAAATCATGTTATTATTTAATTTGATTAATTAATTTGATTTTTGATTTTTAAGATTTTTAATTAATGATTGATTACATTATCTTTATTGCACTGCTCATTGTCAGTTTTGTATAAACTGATTTTATTGCAGGCTTGCCTACTTTTTTTACCAGAGCATTAACTACAGAATCTATATTTTCTGCAATATCATTCACAGGCATTGTCTCATTTCCTACAACACAGTGAATTGTAGGAAGATATTTACCTTTGCTTTTAAGTGTTATTGATCCTGACAGATTTTGGAACATTTTTTCCATGTCTCCTATTATTGGCTTAGGCATCTTATTTCTCGGTCCTAGAAATTGACCAAGATTCTTTGCTATCACAGGCATAAGGCCTGGTTCTGCAATAAGATCATAGTCTAATAACTCGTTCCTTTTTACCTTGTCATTTGATATTGATGGAATTTCTGCAGATGGTATTATCTGCTTTGCTCCAAGAGACTTTGCCTTTTCAGAGACATCTCTTTTGTCTGCAAATACTATTATATTAGTAGACTTTCCCTTACCTTTCGGCAACGTTACATCTATATTCAGCCTGTTCTGCTGATTAGAAAAGTCAATGCCTTTGAAATTTATCGCAAGTTCAACAGACTGGGTAAACTTCCTCTTTGACTTATTGTCAGAGATAAATTTCTCTAATGCCTCTAATGTTTTTGCTTCCATAAAATCAATCCCTCCTGTAAACTACAGTCTTAGCGGGAAAATTAGAATGTAATTATTTTATAATTAAGACAAAAAGTTATTTAAACATTTATAAAAATTTCAGTTACAGGAATGCAACGCTTTATGCTATAAAAGTGCGCATTTATAAACTTGCAGGCATACATGTTTGCAGATTTAGTATATTTTTATTTTTTTATTTTTATCCTGCTGCTTTGAATTTTGCTTTGTTTTTATTGCATATGCAACCTCCATTATATTATTGAATACAAACTCTGGTTTTTCCTTTGCAATCTGCTCAGGAAAACTCATGCCGTTGTCAGAGACAATCAATGACTTGCATCCTGCATCCCTTGACGCCCATATGTCAACTATTGCATCACCTATGTAAACTGTTTTCTCCACTGGGACTCCAAGCATCTGCGCTGCCTTAATTATACCTTCACCTGACGGTTTTTCCTTTGTAATGTCTTCCTTGCAGATTACTGCATCCAAAATTTTGTAATATGGCACATCCCTTTCCACTGCATTGCGACCGCCATTTGAAAATAGTGCCAATTTATAGCCTTTTTGCTTCAATAAGACCATTGCTTCTTGCGAACCTGAAATTGTTTCAACAAGCTTTTTGCCTTCATCAGAATTAAAGAATTTTCCATATTCATCATAAATTATTTGCATTGTTTTTTCTGCTGCATCTGCGCCTTTTTTGGCAATGTAATCTTGAATCAAAGCAGTAACAAATTCTTCTGCATCAGGCTTCTTTAAAATGTCGATAAGCTCCGCTTCTTTATGCAAATCAGAAATTGCAAGCAAAGCATATATACATTTTTTCCTATTTTTGTACCTGCCAAGGCCTTTAAGATGCCACACTGCATCTGCATCAAATTTATAGTCTATGCCAACTGCTTTAAATCCTACTTCAAAAGATTTGCTGTCAAGTTCTGTTGTATCCCTCAGGACGCCGCCTACATCAACCACAAAAAGCTCTGCATCATTAAGCTTGAAAATTTTTTTGGGTGGTTTGGATTTTAAATAAAATTTAAGCGTATCTGCGCCTTGAGCTGCAGTAGGCTCTATAACATTATCTTTTTTTCTATTCATATCAAGAATATAATTTTGAAGTTTATTGTTTATTTCCATTTTATCACATCTTGCCAACACAGGCATTTTAAAATTAAGCTAAAAAGATATTTAAACTTTTATTGCATTCAGTCAATCAGCGGAACGCAGTATATAATCAACTATAAGTTTTATGGTTCCTTCTAATAAATTCCCTTGCTCCATTTTTAGATATTGATGATTTGAATGATTTAAATCCTTTTTGCTCTATTGCCTTGACAAGATTTCTGGAATCCTTTTTACTGACAAAAGAAATTGCTATTCCACCGCCTCCACCTCCGCTCAACTTTGCGCCATATGCATTGTTTGCTTTGCAGGTATCAACAGCTAAATCAAGATTCTTTGTAGAGATTCCAAGGCGCGCCAGCATTCCTTGATTTCTATACATTTCTGCGCCAAATTTATCTAAATTATTATGCAATAATGATCTTAGCCCTATTCTTGCGCATGACTCTATATTATCAAATATATTTTCAACAGAGCGCTTATTATTTTTATAAAGCGCTCTTACATGCTTTACAGTTTCTGCAGTGCTTTTTTTTGGACCAGTATCAATAACAATAAGGTCAGCATATTTGAGAATGTCTAAACTGCTTATGTCATACTTTGCTATCCTTCCTGCTTTATATGAAACAAGCCCGCCAAAATATGATGCCGCAGTATCTATTCTCCCTGCATTTCTGTTTTTATGTGCAATTATTTCGCCGTGCCTGGCGATTTCTATTATTTCCTTGTCTGAAAGAGTTTTAGAGCATATAGATGCCAAAGCAGCTGCAAATGCAACAAAGCAAGATGCGCTGCTTGCAAGCCCTTTTCTTTCTGGTATATTTGAACTTATCTCTGCGCTGATGCCAAAAATATTTTCAGCTCTCTTCATAAATTGAGAAATTATAATCCCATATGCACATATTTCATTAAACATATCCTTGTCCAATGCAATTTCATGCTTGCCAGTCATTAAAAATTTATTATACTGCCTTGACAGATCAGAAAAAGTAAAGGATATGGATTCAGGATTGCTGTCATAAAGGCTTTGCACTGCGAGCGCAAGATTTTTGTCAATTTCAAACCTTTGGTCTTTGTCTTTCAAGAGTACTGATATTAAACTATCTTTATACTTAAATATTTTTGCAGTTGCATATCTGTCAAGAGCAAATGCCACGCACTTCCTGCCATATACAACTGCATGCTCCCCAAAAAGTTTAAGCACTCCTGGTGCCTTTGCAATTGAGAGCACTTTGCCTGAGTTAGATACTGACATTAAATCATTACTTTTGCATTATCATCCAAAACTTTTGTTGCATAAAATAGGCATGCCAATAGCATGCCTTATATCCTGATATTTGCTATTTATTTTGTTTTACTAATTTCAAGCCTATGCCTGTCCCAAGATTCTTTGAATAGCCAAGCTCTATTATCATAAGACCAGCAGGTTCTATATACCTTGCCTTTTTGAGCGCGCCAACATCAACAGGCTCCATGCCTATATCTCTTGCTAGGTCCATGACTTTATTCTTTGCATCCTCATCATCTCCTGCTATAAAAGTAGTAAGCTTATTCTCGCCCACTTTCCCTGTCCTCATATTCTCTGCAAATATAGTATTGAATGCTTTTACAACTTTAGCCCCGTGCGCCTGCCTTGCTATCTCCTCTGCGGCAGAGTCCTGCGAATCTTTTTTCCATTCGAAATTAGGGCCTAGAGGATTGCAGACATCTATGATGATTTTTCCTTTTATGCTTTCCTTCATCTTTTCTATAGTCTCCTTGGCTGCAAGGTATGGAACTGCAAGCACTATTATGTCTGCGGATTTCGCTGCATCATTAATGCCAATAATATTTTTTCCTTTTAGTTTCATCTTTGCTGCTTTTGGGTCCCTTGATCCATATACAACCTCGTTGCTCTTTTCAAGAGCAGTCCCAAGATTCTTTCCAACATTCCCTGTTCCTATTATTGCTATTCTCATCTTAACACCAAATATTATTATAGCAAACAATTAGAAATAAGTATCTGATATTTGCAAAATAAGGGAAGTCTAAATCTGATTTGCATTAGAAAATACCTTGGCAATAGATGCAAATTTCAAACTGCAAAAATATTATTTAATGAATATTAATAAAAATATTGCTGTGCCAATAATTTATCATTAAAGCTTTATTTTTAATATTTTAAGTATAAATGCTGA
>JAJYVI010000043.1 GCA_021792115.1 Microcaldota archaeon
ATTATTGTGCCATTAGCATAGAAGTATTCAAAGTTCGCAAAGTTGCTGTTGTAAGTAAGATATGATGAGAAACTGCTTTCTGTGATGTTGACCATTTGTTGGAAACCAGTTCCAGTTGCCTGCGGAAAGTCAAATGTCACTGTCGGCATGGCGCCGTTGGGCGGGTAGGCACGATATCGTGTCCAATAAATTCGTGAAATACTGCCAGCGCCATAAGTTTCATATCCTAAAAACAAACCCGTCTGGGGGCTTGAGCCACTCCCAGATACAATTGAAGTATAATTTTGCAATAAAATTCCGCTTGTGCTTGAACTGTATATAAGTGAAAATGTTGCAGGGAGTGTTGAAAATTGACTTGAGGATACATAATAACTACCTGCTACCCCCAATACATAGTCATTGTTCGAGCTTTGGGAACCTACTATATAATAAGGAGAAACAAAGCCTGATGTCGTCCATGTAAATGATGCTGTGCCGCATGAATTGCCACAGCCAAATAATTCAGAATATGTTTCCATTATACTTGGAAATGGAGGTTGATTACTTGATGACATCTGCACCCCTTGATAAGTGGATGCAGTCCCTTCTATTGTGATGCTATTAGAATTATAAGTTAAGGTCGGAGTACCTATTACACCCCATCCACTTGGCAATGCCATAGATAATCCACCCCATCTTTGATAATAAGGAAATATATATGCTCCATCGTCGTACTGGGCGTAGGTGCTGGAGAGCTGCGGGGCTTCGCCGATGCCTGCTGTGCCACTGCTACTGAGAAGATTTGTTGTTTTTGACGCAAATCCAATATAAATAGTTATAGCTTGCTGTTCTGGAATCGAAGTCTGAAGATTAACCCATGTGATAAGTTTTCCTGAGTCATTGCTTTCAATCCATGCTGGAATCACTGTTCCTGATTGCGTGAAGAACTCGAAGTTTGCGATTGTATTGCTATATGTAATATTATAAGATGAAAATTGGCTTTCTGTAATGTTGACCATTTGCTGGAAAGGAGCAGAGGTTGGAACAGTCTCGCCATTTGTGATTGTGATAGGGACATATGACACTATTCCTGAAGGAACAGATGATGGAGTAGGGCCTCCTTGATTTGAAATTTTGATTGGAACATAATATAATATTGTTGAAGGAGTTGTATCAGTGACTTCCTGTGTAATGCTGTTTTCTGTCTCTGATGAATGATATGACGAATCATTTACATATATACAGTAATATGCTGTTTGTGTTGGTGTAATTGCAGGAAATGAGATTGAATTTGCTGATGTTGTTTCTGTTTGCACAAGAGATGACAAAGACGTGCATGGCAATGTTGAAGATGAATAAAGCTTTGCAGTGTATGGCGCAGTGCCGCCTGTCCATGACGATGAAAATGTTACAGATTGTCCTGCTACAAGTGCTGTTGAAGATGCTGAGATTGACGGTACAGAGAGCGCAGGATTGACTGTAACAAGATCAAGCAGCGATGAAACAACATTCGGAGGCGTTGACGAGTCTATTACATTTGCAGAGTAATATGTATTTGATGTTGGTGCAACTGATAATGAGTCTGAAAGTGATGATGATACTATTCCAGTATGGCTTGAGAGAAGAGACATTGATCCTGCTGATGCGCCTGAAAGCCAGTTTACAGTAAACGGAGAAACACCGCCGAGCCATGAGACTGTCAATGTTATTGATTTGCCTGTATCTATTGAAGGAGATGACGGGCTTAAACTTGAAAATGTAAGTTGTGTTGGGGATGACTGCATTGCAGATATTGCTGCCTCTGATTCTACTTTTGCAGTTATCTTTGCAATCTTCGCATACTGATACTCAGATGGTGGATATCCTTGAAGATTGTATCTTATCCACAATGTTCCTAAGAAAACAGCACCTATTGGATTATCTTTGAAAAGGTTTCCGTTGCTGGTATAACATTCAAGGCCTGAGACAGTTACACTGCTGCCTGATGTAAGCACTGTTAAGTTACTCGATGTATTGAATCCTGAATTTACATTAACATTTGGGTATCCTTGAGATGTTGATGATGCTGCGCATGCAAATGAGACATTGTACAGTGTCTGACCTGTGTCCTGCTTGAAGTTGAAAAGTAGAAGATTAGGACCATTTGCATTTGCAGTCATGACAGGATTGCTGCATATGTAGCCAGGAGTTGCAAGGCATGACGGGCCTATGAATGTGCCAGTGTTGAAGACTCCGAGGAATTCGAATACTGCAAGGATGACTGCAATTATAAGTATTGCCCAGCCGTATGTCATCAGGTATTCCATTGCGCTCTGTGCTTTTGTGTTGTTATCTGAATTGCCTTTTTGATAAAACTTTTTTCTAAAAAGTTTTGCATTGGTTGGTTGTGACATGAAATCTAATTTATTTTATTTATATATAAAAAGTAAATGTTTATAAAGACTCATTTATTTGTAAACTGGAATAGAAGATAGAAATTTTGCTTTTGATGATAATACATAGAACATAAAGAATATTGATATCTACTGTAAAGCTAGTAAAATTTTTGTATTTTACCATTTTTAATATTATTAGTAGTTTATTTATCAGATATTATTTTATTATTGTTCAGATTTTATTATTACAAGTAATCATAATAAGCCAGGATGGCGGAATCCGGTAACGCGCCAGATTTGCATATGTAGGTATGAAATTACATACAATGTAAACGGCGAAACTCGAGATCTGGTTTCCGTAAGGAAATTTGGGTTCAAATCCCAATCCTGGCGTATAATATTTTGTTTAATTCTATTAGACATAAGTTATATACACTCATATATAATATTCCCGCCATATTTAAACTAACATTATTTCTGTTACATTATGCTTTCTATTCTCATAAAGAGCCATTACAAATAATAGCGTTGAAACTCTATTCATAAATTTAAGCAACTGTATGTTAATAACTATATTTTCCTCTTTTATTTTTGAAATTGATCTTTCACTTCTCCTTGCCACTGCGCGGGCATTTTGCAGGTAAACTGCACCTGGCGAGCCAGACGGCAGAATAAATTTAGTTATATTACCAAAATCCCTCCCAAGTATTGCTATATAATTCTCAATTTTTTTTATATCTGCACTTCTAATTTTAGGTTTAATGCTAAAACTTTTATCTGCATAGCCTGCAAGTTCTGATTCTACAAGATATAGATAATTCTGCAGCTCTCTTATAATCTGCTGTAAGCGCTTAGTTTTTACATATAGTTCTGAAATTCCAAGCACAGTACTGAATTCATCAAGATCACCTAGTGCATTAATTAGATAAGCACTCTTGCTGAATTTTCTGGATCCTATGCGGGTTATGCCTTCATCGCCATAACCTGTATAAAACTTCATCTTATCAATAATATTTTATAATAATCTTTAATAAGATTACTTGGAAATAATTAAGCAGGAGCTTGTAGTCGAGTGGTAAGACGCCACCTTCACACGGTGGAGACCCGGAGTTCGATTCTCCGCAAGCTCACTTTTTAAGTAATGTTTAGTTTCTGATTTTGATTTTGCATTTCAATGTTATATATAGGATATTATCCATACAACTGCAATAAGACCAAATATAATCAGCAATGGGATTATTATTTTTGCAGTGCTTAATATAGAATTCAGGACTGTGAATAATTTCTCTCGTATATTTGAACCCCATACAAGGAACTTATTTAACTCATTCTTGTTATAATAAACTTTGACATCATCTATATCACTTACTGCAGCATCTATAGCTTTATCAAGTGTGTCTTTAAATACATTGAAATTTGTATAGTTTCCAAAAACATTTTTTGCAGATTCACTTATTGAATTTACATAGTGCGTATCCGTTGTATAAACCTCTGCCTGGAGATTATACTTTGTAGTAATGTGATTTAGCACTTGCTCGCGTAGAGCTGGCGACATGTTATTTGCATTAAACAGTATAAATGCATGCTTATATTGTTTAGACCCAACGAATGAAAATATCGCTACATTAATATTGCCAGGCGCAAGATCTTTTGGCTTGCCTAAGGAATAATAAAATTCTGCCGTGCCTACCCCTACTTTCAATCTTCCCCTAGCAGTTTCTTTCAATAAATTGATTGCATTTGCATAGTTCTTGTAATACTTGGAATTTAGTTGTATTCCTTTAAGTTCTGCAGCAGGAGCTGTTTCATATCGTGAGTTATGTGCATCAAGCAGTATAGGATTTTTGAATTTTGCAAGAAGAAGATTCTTAAGTGCCTCATGAGCATCTGAGGCAATATCCTCTGTCACTTTTGGAGCTCTTGAAAAGCTCACTATAGCAGTTGCACCTAAATCAAGCGCAGTTATATGAGAGTCTCCTAATGAAGCACTGAAAAAACCCATGTCTGTGTTTCTAGCATATTTTGCATTTTTTATTGCAAGATCCATGCACTCTTTCAGCTTATTTATCTGCAGAGAGCTCACAGGATTTAGATCCTCATTCACTGCAGGATGCATTATAAATGCAGGCACCTTGTACTTGCTATTTGTATATGCTTCAAGAAGATAGGGGAAGTTGCTTCCACCTATAGTACTAAAAGGGCCATAATGTATCTCAGGCGCAAAAAATATTGCCTTAAGCTTGTTCTTTTTGTCTTTCAAAATAATTGTATTAGTCTCAATTACCCTATACTCGCCAAACTTTTCACCAAACAGATTTGATATATTTATATCAAACATCCAGTTTTGGAAGAGATTTGAAAATGTTTCAAAGGTGTTGAACCCAAGACTCCTCTTCATTGGCTTATCAAATAAATAGAGAATTAAATAGCTGATGATAACAAATACTGAAACACCTAAATAAAATTTCAGCATAAGGCTGTTTATAGGAATTGCTACTTTAAAAAGGAAATTGCTTGCAGGTGCATATAGGAGAAGATTAAAAGTAGGTTGGACCAAAGAAACAATAACTGCCTTTTTTTTCATACCTAGAACTATTTTTGCTAGGAAGAACCACTCGCTGAACACTAATATATTCCCAAGTATTATAGTAAGGCTTGCAACATATGCGTTTGTAAACAAATATACTATATTAGAGATAATGAAAAAAATAAAGTATATAAAAAGTGCGAGAAGGACAAGAAAAAAAACATGCTTTAGCGTTATTCTCCTATTTACCAGTTTGATAATTGATATTGTGAAAAGGCTAGGTATTGCTATTGCAATTAAACCTATTAGTGACCCTGTTATTATAATATAAAATATATCATGCAGCAGTGCTGTATGATTTATAATTGCAATGCTTAGTATGCCTATGATTATGCTTGAGAAAAGGAGTGCAATAAAAAGCACATATTTGTTAGGAAGGCTTTTGGAAAATATGCCGACAAACCTTGATATGTCATCTTTTTTTTTCATAGAACCTGGCTCCTTGATGCTTTAATCATTATCTCTGTGCCTGCCTGTTATTTTCCGAAGCGCCTATTTCTTTCTGAAAATGTTTTTATTGCTTTTTTAAGGTCTTCCTCGCCAAAATCAGGCCAGTACTTTTTTGAGAAATAGAGTTCTGAATAGCTGGACTGCCATGGTAGAAATCCTGAAAGTCTCATTTCGCCTGATGTGCGTATTATCAGATCAACATCAGGGACTATCGCAGTCCTAAGATAATTATTAATGCTATTTAAGCTCGCATTTGGATTGTCTATAAGCTTAGCCCTTATTTTTTTTATCATATACTCTATATCCTCTCTTCCACCATAGCCTACAAGCAGGTTTATCGTCAAATCTTTGTAGTGTCTGGTTTTAGCCTGCAGAAAACTAAGGGCTTTTTTCAGGTTTTCAGGTAAGATATTTAGATTTCCTATAATTTTAACCTTTACGCTGTTCTTCCTCAATATTTCAAGGATCTCTTTATCCTTTGCAGTTACTGCATACAGCCTGTAAAGTAGATTTAGCTCATTTCTATTTCTCTTCTTTATATTTTCTGTTGAAAGCGCCCATATTGTTAGTATTTTGACCCCATGCTTTTTTGCAAGCAGACTTATGTCAATGACCTTTCTTATCCCAAGAGAATACCCTGAATATAACTTTGTCTTATTTTTGCTTACCCAGCGCCTGTTGCCATCAGGAATTATTGCAATATGCTTTGGATTAGAGCTATTCACGTCTGTTCCTGATTCTAGCGCATTAAGGCTAAGATGTGCATTTTGGCTTTTGCGATTACTGTATTTTTTGACATTATTTTTTAAAGATGACATTGCAAACCAACTATTATCTGGTCATTGCTACATTAAAATGAACTATATAAATTTATAGCAAAAAATATTAAAGTATTAGCAAAATTATAGATAAGCAGGCCAAGGCACTGTTATTGATTTTATGATGAAAATTACATTTTTAGGTACTGCTGGAGCAACACCGACGAAAAAACGGGCTCTACCAAGCGTTGCTATTGAATATAAAGGAAGAATATACCTGTTTGACTGCGGAGAGGGGACGCAGCGCCAGTTCTTGAAATACGGATTAAACATGTCAAAAATATGTTGTATTTTTCTTACCCATGCACATGCAGATCATGTGATAGGAATTGCAGGTCTCATAAGAACACTTTCAATAAATAAGCGTACAGATGCACTATCTATATATGCTCCAGAAGGAGAGGAAGCCAAAATAAGAAATCTTGCGCACTTTGATGATTCTGTAGTTAATTATGAAGTGATAGTAAAACCAATTAAAACAGGCATTGTGCTGAAAAATAATGATCTTGAAATAAGAGCATTTAAATTGAATCATTCTGTGTTAACTTATGGATATGTTATAAAAGAAGCCGATAAAATTAGATTCATTAAAGAAAAAGCGGCGGCGGCAGGAATAAAAGGAGTCATGTTCAAGGAAATACTAAAGAAGAAAATACTGCAAATAAACAAAAAAAGAGTACCACTAGGTAATATATCATTTCTTGAAACAGGAAAGAAAGTAGTATATGCTACAGATACGCGGCCATGTAAGTCGGCTGAAAAAAATGCAGCCAATGCTGATTTGCTTATACATGAAGCAACATATACAGATGCATTGAAGACATTCGCAAAAGATAGAAAACATTCGACTGCAGGAGAAGCTGCAGCTATTGCAAAAAATGCAAATGCAAAAAGGCTTATTCTGTTCCACATAAGTGCAAGGTACAAAGACACTAAAGTCTTATTGGAGGAAGCACAAAAAATCTTTAAAAACACTGAAGTAGCAAATGATGGACTTGAAATAGTATTGTAGAAAGTTACCACAGAAAATTGAATAGTGTATTATTGCATAGAAACAGACAAAAAAATAATTGGTTATTGCAAATATTTCCAAAGTTATTTATTTATGACCAGCAATGTTTTTATTTACAAAATTATATTATATTGCGAGCTTGTAGTCGAGTGGTAAGACGTCACGTTGACAACGTGAAGATCCGGAGTTCGATT
>JAJYVI010000044.1 GCA_021792115.1 Microcaldota archaeon
ATTTACCTGGTTAATAAAAAAAATTATGAAGAAAAATGAAAAAATTATTAAAATAATAAATAAAAATAAGAAGTAATTCCAAATCTGATTTTTTTTAAGTATTTTATGCAGCAATGCCCTTTTTTTATTTAATCTATCAATTTCCCAATCTTTGTAGTTATTAAGTAAATTTGCACAAATATCTCCAACTATCAAAGCAGATATTATTAAGATAATAGCAATAATATTTTTATAGCCAGCTAAAACAAAGCCCAAAATAAGAGCAGGCAATATTATTAAAAGAGGCGGTAAATATAACAAATCATTAATAAATATCAATTTCTGCTTTAAATTCATTAAATCACAAAGGTTTATAAAAATTAGAACCATAAAAGGAGAAAATGAGTCAAACTGGATGTAGTTAACAAATTTAAAAATAAATAGATTGCATAAAGAGCCGCTATAAGTGCAATTAGAGAAAGAATGTTTGCAAAAGATTTTATTTCATGTAACTTAATCAAAGAAACTGCAAATACAATTGTTGACCAAAATAAAATTATAAGATCTAGTTTATTGTATATAAACTGATTTATACGTAAAAAAGGCATTACCCATCTTAATATAATAGCATTTGCAGCAGCATAAACTGCTGCTGTGGATGTTGCTTTAATATTATTTTTAAATGCTTTGAATATAAATTTCCCAAAAAAATGGAAATAAAGAGTATTAACAATAGCACTAAGAGGAAAAAAGGCAAGAACAAACATAAAAGAAATGAAAATTTTAGATAGGATAGAGTAGGTATTATTAAATCCAAAGAGCTTCAAAAAAGAAATTGGTGTTGGAATAACTAAATGATTTGTAGCAAAACTAACTAAAAGATATATAGGTATAAATATTATAGCAAGTTGCAAATAATAAATAATAGAATGAGTAAAACTCATACGTTTTTTAGATATTTTTAATCTAAATGTTATCTTTAACTGCTTTTTAACAGCACTAATAATAAATATGATATCCCCTCTTATTGAGTTTGAAAACACATTTTAATTGCAGATATCAATATTGTAATAGGAGGACTAGACATATTTACTTTTGTATATTGAGATAATGATGCAGAGCATACTTTAGATCCATTTATACTAGTTATAGAATAATAATTAGAAACATTGCTAATACGTTGGTTAATACCAAACATATTCTGAGGGAGATTGTTTATTACACTAATATTTTTTGAAAATGCAACACTCTTTGAAATATTAGAATATGTTGCAGATTTTGAATTATTAAAATATAATTTTGCTTGTTGAGTGCTGTTAAATATAAATTGAACAATATTAATTACATAATTCCCATTTACATAAAATAGATTATATCCTTTGTATTGAGGTATTGTAAAGTTGCCTATTTTTCTATTTTGAGTATTACTTAATGTGAAACTTGATAATAAAGAAAAATTAGAATTATTTAATTTTTTGGGAAATAAATTATTTATTATAGAATTATTTGAAATTGCAGAAATAGGTATATTCGTTGATCTTTTAGACAAATTCTGTTGCTGATGAGTTAATTGTATTTGGTGTTGAATCTCTAAAGAATGATAAATTAAGATAGCCCCTAATATTATAACAACAACAACTAAAATAGATAATAATAGTATTTTATTTATTTTTATTTTTTTCATAAAAATCAGCCATTAACTTTAATTACCAAACCATGGTCCCCATTGGCATTGCAATGGAGGTGAACCTGTTGCTGGATTATAAGATGTTGAATATCTATCACCAATACTGCATGTGAAAAATGAATAAGAATCAGATGCACATGCTTGTATCTGACTTGAAGAGCAACTTTCATTAATATTATTTGAATAATATCCTGGTGCATAATGCATACTATAAGAAGTTTCTTGACCTTCACAACCTCCATTGCACCCTGGCATTTGCGTATATTCAAGTTGGCTATCAACTCTTGAAAATCCAAAATTAGTCCCATTATTAAGCCAGATTGTACCGCCTGCAAGATCTGAAGCAGGAATCTGCATCAAAGTATTCTGATAAGGTCCATAAGCACCACCTGCCCAGTTCGGACCAAAACAGCCCCAGCATCCAGTGTTAGCATAACCATTAGCATATGTTATCTGAGAATTTAAAGAGACTGTTGCTATTCCAGTATAAGAATTTACGCTGATTACAGTATATGAGCCCCAAAAATACCCAAGTTCAGTTTGTATATTGTATCCTACAAGCACTTTGGTAGTATTACAAACATAATAATATCCACAGTTCCCCCATTGATTACAGGACCATTGATTACTGCAAGTAGTTACATTTTTATATACTGGTGTCTGCACAGTTATTGGCATAGAATACATGAACACACCATTGGGTGATCCTGGATATCCTGCAAAACTTGTATTATATAGATCTCTTTGAGAAGGACCTCCACCATAATAAATTGCTCCACTACTGTATCTACTCCAAACATTCCCCATATAACAAGCATAACATAGATTTTGCAGATAAGACGTAGGTACAACAAAAACCTGCCCTGCATACCATGAAGGATAACCTTCAAGTATTATTACAGAATAAGATGTACCTCCACTTATATAATTATAAAGTGTTCTAAATTGGGAAGTCCCACCATAATCCCAGCCCCATGCCCACCAGTTGCAGCAGCCATTACTTCTCCAGGCTGCGCTTATTTGACTTGACCAATAGCCTGAAAATATTAAAGTAGCCTGCCCTGTAATCGTAAAACTTGCGCTCCTGCTTGCTGCTGTATAGTTCTGATTTCCATTTGTCTGTAAATTAATGTTATATGTCCCTGCTGAAGCTGATGTTGTATAGGATGCTGAAGTATATGTTGATCCTACATTTCCACCATTCACATAAAGCGCTGCAAGCGCCTGATTTCCAAGAGTGCCTATTCCATAATTAATTGTCCCGCCGCTTCCTGTGTATTGGAAATTGCTTGGAGAATTAAGGCTTAGCTGTGGTGTTGCCTTTTGTATTGTCAGCACAGAAGATGATGAATACTCATTTGTCTGCACTTCGTATACTTTTACAGAATATGTTGCATTTGCAAGGCATGTCTGCATTGTCATTGCGCTGCATATCGTGTACGATGCAGTGCCTGTTCCAGATGCAACGACTTTGTTGTTTATAAGAATTTCAACAGTGTCAGAGCCGAGCTGGGCTGTCGCTGTAAGCGTATGCTGCGTGCCGTATGTGAATACTTCGTTTGGCAGTGGCGCTGGCGGAGGCACAACCTGAACAAAGTCAGCAGGAGAAAGCGCATACTGGTTGTAGTTGTCAGAAACACTGTAGCAGTAATATGCTGATGATGTTGGTGAGATTGTTATTTGGCTGACATTGCCTGCATATAATGAATCCTTTGTACAGTTGCTGCTGCTGCCAGAAAACCATGCAAATGTATATGGTGTAATTCCTCCGTATGCATCCTCATGCAGTGTTACTGACTGCCCTATGCCTATTACAGGATTCTGCGGGGTCGGCATTCCTGCAGTGAGTGCAACGAACTCTGCGAAATCCCCTCCAAAGCTCAGGTATGTATAACCTGACTGCGAGTATGAATTTGATGATACGCATTTTTCCCCGCTCGTACAGATATTGTATGAAATTTGGTATGTTGCTGAAATCTTCTGACCCTGCCTTGGCACGAGCTGCTTCGGGATCTTTACAATGCAGAATGTCTGTCCTGCATAGGGCACAAGAGTGTTCATAGGATAGCAGTTGCCATAAAATGTGTTAGTCCCGTTTTTGCCTATTCCTGTGAGCGTTACGTTTATTGAATTTGCTCCAAACTGAAGATAGGTCAATGATGAATATCCAAGATAATTGTTAAGCTTTGCTGCAAATAAGATATTTGTTGAATTTGTAGTGATTATGTCCTGAAGGCAGGTTATCTGTGATGTAAGGAAGCATTGATTCAGCAAGTAATTCACAGGCGATTTCTGTGAAATGAAAAAAAGGAGCACTGCAATAAGCATTGCAAGCACAAGAAAAGTCCAAGAATAAGTAGATAGGAACTCAACAGCGGACTGCTGCTTGTTTTTTTGAACTTTTGGCAGTTTTATGTTTTTCATTAAATTCCATCCTTTTAATATAGTATTATTTAACATTTAACTGAATTCTCTATTGTATATCCTTATTAGATATTAAATTAAAACTATAAATAGTATTTAGGCAATTAATTTTAAATAATGTTACAATAATTAATAAGACTAATCAACAACAATAAAAATTTGATAATGAATTGCATGCAGGAAATAAACATTTCATATAAAAAATTATATGAGTTCAAAAAAAAGGAGATGGGCAGCATCCTTGAAAAGGATTATGGATGCAAAATAGATATTAATGAGAATCTTATCTATATTTCTGCAGACCCCTATAACGAATTTCTTGTAAAAAATATTATACTTGCATTCAGCAGGGGATTTGATCTAAATACTGCAAAGCTCCTTGAAAATGAAAACTTTTATTTTTCACAGATAAATATAAAGCAGGCATTTGGAAGCAAAAAAAGACTGATGCAGGTAAAAGCGCGGATAATAGGCAAGGACGGAAAAGCAAAGAATTACATTGAAAGAATTACAGGAGTTAAAATGTGCGTATATGGCAATACTGTCTCATTTATAGGAAATACTGACCAAATAGAGGAAGCAGAAATCGCTGTAAATAATATAATGAATGGATTCAATCATGGCTCAGCATATGCAAAAATGCAGAAGCAACATAGAAAAAATTTATTTGAAAAAAAATCACATTATCAAAGTGCAGTATAAATAAACTGCTTAATTCAATAAATGGAAATGCTTAAAAATTTTAAGAAGGCATATTAAAGAATACTGCGCGAGCGTAGTCTAGTCTGGTAGGACTTTGGCCTTCCATTAAGCTTCTTAATAAATATAAAATTTATCAGGAAGAAGAAAGTCAACAACCCGGGTTCAAATCCCGGCACTCGCAAGCTGTTTATCTATCTTATTTTGTTTATTACTTGCCATTAGAAGTTATAATATGCAGGCATACTGCAATGTTACAAGCCTGCTTTTGATATTTAACTTTCATAATTTAGATTTTGACAAAGGCAATTGTATAATGCTCTTGTTAAAATTACTACCATGCTTGTTTTCAGTATGTTGCATATTATATTATTTAAATAGATAGAGCAGTTCTATAATTACCTCTAGTATTATAAGGAATATTATTATGTATTCAAGGAAATCTTCATGCCTTGATGCAATCATATCGTCAACAAACTTTCTTTCATTGTCTATTGCTTCCATGTCCTTTTCAAGCACTGTCTCTATATTAGACAGCTTGAACACATCATAAAAAAGGCCGTAAAGCCTTGACAGATACCATTCCCCATACCCATAGGCAGTGTCCTCTACATTATTAAGTATCATTTTTGATGTATCATATGACCTTCCGAGTGACTGATCCAATTTTTTAAGCTTTTTGCTTTTTAACAATGATAATCTTTCCTTGCTAAGCCTCTCAATTTCTTTATTCGTATTTTTAAGCTTTTCAACAAGCTGTTTGTGCTGCAGCCTAGCCTCAAGCAACTCGAGATTTGCAATCTCTGCTATCAACAGCTCATGCTCGAACACATAGCCCCTGTCAATCATTACAGCACTTTCCCAGCCCACAAAAAATATGTTGGAAGTGTCATATGTTATGTTCTTCCTTAACACTGACGCCACATATCCCTTTTCCAGCGTGGACGTCTTTTCTTCATCGATAAGTAAGCCTGCTATAAGTTTTTTTGAATCGCGTAGCACTGCACTCTTGTCCGCGTCTATATAGTAGAATCTGTATCTTTCGCTGAGGCTGCTTTCCTTTATTTGGGAAATCTTACTTAGAGCAGTAAGTACTCTTCGCTTTGCCCTTGCTGCAGCCGCATTCACAAATTCATTGAGCCTTTTGCTGAATGTCAGCCTTGCAAGCTGCTCATAGCTTCCAGAGAATGCATGCCTTATCCTTATTGAAAACGCACCAAACCCGTAAATAGAAACTTGCACCTTGAAAGGGTATTTTATATTATCAATAACTGCTGTTTCATCTCTTAGATTGAAGATTAAAGGAATATTGAATGTTGCAATCTCTTCAGGTCCTGGTTTGCGATATTCGTACTTTGAAAAATCTTCTTGATTTTTTAGAATGCCATTGAGCTGCTCGGTTTCGAATGTAGAACCTGCATCATACATGAACAAAAAGACAATTTCATTGTTTACAGGAGCATTATTTACAGGCATGCTATTCACACTACGATAGACAGAAGATATTAATTAGCTGTATTTAGGATAATTAAATATGATAGTAAACGCAACAATCTGGCTGCAAATCATAGGCAATGCTGCACAGCAAGGTCAACCCTTGCTCATGTTGTTAACAGTATGCAGACTGATGCAGACTGCTACAAGAACTGCAAAACAAAAATGCAGTTCTTTAACATCGTAATGATTAATTGCCTTAGGATGCAGTCACATTCATTGATGCGCTTGCGCCTTCTTCGCCAATAACATTAATTATATAGGTCTGGTTTTTCAGCAATGCAATGGTCAATGGGCTGTTGCCTATGCTTATCTTGGAATCAAAAGTGAATGTGTACGATGATCCTGATGCAATATCATAGCCTGTTGCTGCCCAGTGCGAATAATTGCTGTACTCTGATTCGTTCATCTCAAATTCATGACCATGGGATTCTGATGCATTTACACTTGCAATGTGCTGCAGGCTTGATAGATTTTCATGCGCTGCTGCTGATGCGTTCGCATTAATTGTATTATTTTCATGACCAGAGTTGATTAGGGTGTTTTCAGAGCCGGACTGATGCGCTGCCGTGGAGTTTAGGGAGAGATTAAGTGTTGCATTAAGTGCGGCATTTGCAGATTGCTGCACTATCTCTGCTTGTGTTTCTGGAGATGATGCAAACCCAGGCTGCCTTGAAAATGGCAGTGAAAGAGATCCATTGCCTAGTATAATGAAATTAAGGACATTGTGGTACTGCCTGCTGAACATATCTGCATTGCTTATTGCACTGTGCATTTTGGACATATTGAAGTCGCGCATGTCCCCAACTATTGAAAGATTTGTGTTGTTTGAAAGTATGTTCATTGCATTCTCTTTCTCAGAATTGTTTGCATTTGAGAGATATTGCTGCATTTTGGAGGTTATATTTGAGATGTTCCAGTTCTTGTTTTTCTGCAGGTACTGCACTATGCTTGAAACTCTCTCTATATTGCTCTGGTTTACATTGTTTATGACATGGGCGCTTATCAAAGATTTCACAGAGTCCTCAATGCCAGGACTCATCTTTATTCCTGAGGAATTTAGCACCTTTGAAAGATTGCTGAA
>JAJYVI010000045.1 GCA_021792115.1 Microcaldota archaeon
TATTTTATTTTTAGTTTATTATGTTATTACTTATTGCCTAAAAATATATATAGATTTAAGCTCATTGTTTTTACTTTGCTTTTACAGAGTGTCATACAAATTTTTTCTCTTCCTTGTCTGCATCTATGCCAGGCATAAACCTGGAAAGCTCACTAAATACATGCGCAATTGCAATTCTCCTCAAGAGATCTATTTCAGAGTATATATGCATTTTCCTTGCACGGCTCATTTCCTTTTTTATTGACTTATTTATAAGAAAAACAATGCTGTGCGTAAGCTCGATTACTTTATTAGGACTTATTTTATTTTCAGAAATTATGCTTACAGACTTAGCTTCAAACCATTTCGCCTCATCTGCCTTGTAATCCAGTGCTGCACTGACAAGCTTCATATATTCAGGAGATATCTTATAAAATATTTTATAAAAAACAGCGCCGAACGATGCATCATATGTATTCCTAAGCAGAAAGCCAATAACAAAAATCCTCTCGTCCCAATTGCTGACATGCTCAACTGCATCGAAAACTGCCTTTATGTGCTGCGGCGGTGCGACCAGATTGTAATCCATTCCGTCAAGCAGGTTTTTGATTGCATTTTTATGCTTGTCTGTAATATCAAGAAGCTGCTGGAAATGCAGTATGTATTCAAGAGCAGGCTTGCTCTTTTCCTGCATCCATTTTTCCAGAATCCTGTGCATCATAGCTTCTCCAAAATAAAACAAGGAGACAACATATAGTATGTCCTTTATCTTGAACTCCATTCCATTCTGCAGCTTTATAGTTGTTTTTGTCAATACAGGCTTTTTTCTTGAACTGATTATCGCAAGCAGGCTTTTTATTGTGCCTATCTTGTCTTTTCTAGATCTTAAGTACTCTACAATAGGCCCGACAGCCCATGTGGGGATGCCTTGCTTTTCAAGTACTTTATCTAGAAACGCAGCATATGCTTTAGCCATTTCAAGACCTGCGTCTTATTTTTCCTGAATCAGGTGTTTTTGCCTGCAAAGATGCATCATGCCTCTTGCGACGGCCAGAGTAAAACCTTAATGCTATAATGCATATTATTACTAATACAGCCAATGCATATATAATGGATTTGTTCTGACTAATGCTCTGCACTGCGCTCTGAGGAGATGAGAGTGAGATGTAATAGTTGTTTGAACCAGAAAGCTGTTGATTTTGAGGTAGATTGCTCTGGGTCCATTGCTCGTAGAGAGTTATAGGATAATTCCCAGGATTTCCATTGGTATCTGCTGAGACATAAAAAGTAATGTTTTCAGATTGGCCAGGAGCCAGTTGCGCTGAGTACTGGTTTGGATCTATTGTTGAGATAGGGTAAATCGTTTCCAATGTAAATGAGACATGCTGCGCTGCCTCGTTCCCAGTGTTCACGACCTGCAGGGTCAGAGGTGAATAAGACTGCCCTGGCTTGATGGAATCGCTTACTCCTGTCACTTGGAACACTGCCTTAGGCTCTAGAGAGACAGTTAAGTTGTATACCTTTGTTAATCTTGCCTTATAATTTGAGCTAGAATAATTAACTACTACCTGCAGTGTGTACTCTGTAGCACTCTCATTGGTTATCTGCACAAATATTGTTCTGTTCGCACTGCTGCCTAGCGCGCCCTCTTGTGCGATCGATGGTATAAAAAAGTACGAAGGATTTCCAATGCTTACTGAATTAGAGTGCAGGAAAAGAATAGTTACATTCTTAGCTTCTCCTAGACCTATATTCTGGAAATTTATATTAAGGGTCTGGTTTGACCCTGCAAACACCTGCTGTGGATTGCTTGAATATATTGATGCTACTATATTAGGGCTATTGACAACAACAGATAAAGGCAGGCTAATAATCTCTGATTTCCTTTGGCCTATTGAATTAGTGTAGTTCACTTGTAAGTTGAGAGGGTAAGTGGAATTTGTTATATTTACATTTGTCTGAACAAGGAAATTTATATTATCTGATGAACCAGAGGACATAGACCCGAAAGAGTACTCATTAGATCCAACTCCTGTGAGTATACTGCTATTCATAAGCTTTATTGTTATATTTGTTGCATCCCCTGTTCCTATGTTTGAAACCTCTAATGGTATCTGCTGCTGTGCATCAGGCAGAATATTTATTGATTCCCCTGAGACTGTAATGTTAGGCACCCCATATACGTAAAATGATATTGGCATTGAGGAGAAACCCACTGTGTTTTCCTGCGTAGATGCCTGTGTCGACTGGTATGTCGCATTTACATAAATTGTATACGTCCCAGGAGTGAGCGTAGAAGGTATATGAAACTTGTATATGAAATGGTCAAAGTTGCTGCCTCCGTACAGACCTTCCCCAATTGCGCTTATCAAGTAAGTTGATGAGGGAGATATATTCACTATTTTTCCTGGCGCATTTAGATACAGGTTTACATTTGTCAGCTCCTGAGAATATGAGTTAAAAAGCTGAAATGTTATTGTTATGTTGCTGCCTGCGATTATTGGCTGTCCTGAAATCCCTATATCAGACAGGCTCAAAGCGCCGTCGGCAGGGCTAAGCGTTGATGCGCTTGCAACAGAAAAATACAGCATTGCGATAATCGCTATAGCCAGTGGAAGAATCTTAAACAATTTATTCATATTTGCACCTTTTAGGATATTTTAATATTTTAACATTATTTTTTATTTTAATATTATTTTTACTTTATTTCTATTTTTTATTTTTCAGTTTTTATTTTTTTAATTTCTTTTAATTTCTCTATTTTAATTTGGTTTTAATTTTATTTTAATTTTTATTTTTTATTCTCTTTCTTTTGCACTTTATCTTATCTGTATTTAGTCTATTGTGGTTTTGAAAAGCTTTACTGCAAAAATAAACATTACTACTATTCCTATTGCTAAAACTCCAAGATCAACCATTATTGCATGCGGAGTGATATAGCCCAGCATTGTTATGCTCCTTATTCCGTCAACAGCATAAGTAAGGGGATTATACACATTGAATGGCTTGAATATGCTTGGCAACGAGGTTGCTGGGAAAAATGCTCCTGACAAAAACCAGAGCGGGAGCGTTATAGCATTCATTATTATGGTAAATATTTCTATGCGAGGTATGCGCAGTGCAAGTATTATTGCAACGCAGCTAAACAACACGGATATTGGTATTGTGAACGCAAATATCCATAATATTCCGAGAGGCCCCATCACAATCTTGACCCCGTCAAGGAATCCTATTACGATTGCTATTGCAACATAGAGCGATGACTGGGTTATGCCTGAAAGTATTTTCCCTAGGATTATAGAGATTTTTGAAATAGGCGACATCAAGAAGTATTTCAGCGTGCCTACATCTTTGTCTTTAATAAGTGAAATGCCTCCATTGAATATTGATCCAAAAACAGTTACCATTATGAGTATTCCGGCAAATAGAAAATCCTTATAGCTTGCCTGCGTTCCTGAAACAGGATTCTCTGATATATTGCCTGGCTTTGGCACTTGCGTCTGCTGTTGCACGCCTGAACCAAATTGAGAAGCAGTTTGCTGTATAAAAGAAAGACCTGTCTGTATGTTTTCAAAATTGTTGTTGTTATAATAAATAAGAATGCTAGGCCCCTGCGCATTGCTTGGAAACTGCGGCAGCATTATAACCACAAGACTCACGTTTGAGTTGTGCAGCATCTGCATTGCCTGCGCCTGGGTTGTCACAGACTGCACATTTAGCACATTGTTAAGCTCAAGATCAGAGATAAAGTGAGATGCCTGAGGGCTATTTGCATAATTGACAACTGCTATTGGAATATGGTTTACAGTATTGCCTATCCCTCCAAGGAACACTATCATTACAAGAGGGAATATTATTGATCTAATTATGTTTGATGTAAGACTTGTCCTGAATATCATCATCTCTCTCTTGAAAAGGGTTAAACTATCCTGCATCAGCGCCATAAAACTCACCTCACTGCTTTATTTGACTGGGTAGTATCTGCTTTCTGTTCAGCATCCCTTAGAGATGCGCCAGTCAACTTTATAAATACATCGTCGAGAGTAGGCAGTCTTAGACTTACAGAAAGCACTGGAACCTTGCTTGACTTTAGTGCCTCTAATATTTTCTGAAAAGTGTCCAATGGAGATTTTTCAACCATTGCCTCTATTTTGTCATTTACTGCTGTTGAATTCAATCCAACCTTTGACTTTAGCATCTTTCTAACCTGCTCTACATTCTCAGTCTTTGTTATAATCTCCAGGACATTGCCAGATGCTATCATTTTCTTAAGCTGCGACGGAGTACCCATTGCGATTATTTTTCCATGATCTATTATAGCTATATTGTCGCACAGCGCGTCTGCCTCCTCCAAATATTGCGTGGTAAGTATTATTGTAACTCCATCAGCCTTGAGCTTGCGTATGTCCTTCCACATCTGCACTCTGTTTTGTATATCAAGCCCTGTAGTAGGCTCATCCAAAATAAGCAGCTTAGGCTCATGAAGCATTGATTTGACAAGATAAAGCCTGCGCTTCATGCCGCCTGAATAATTGCTCGCCTTTACGTCTGCAAATTTTTCAAGCTGTGATTCAGCCAAGGCAAATGAGACTTTGCTTGGAATCTCTGATTTCGGTATATGATATAAATCTGCGCCGAGCGCAAGATTCTGCCTGCCTGTCAGTTCATTGTCCACAATTGTTTCTTGCGCCATGAACCCTATTATCTGCTTTACTTCCTTTGGATGTTTTAAGTTATCCAAACCATCAACAATAATTTTGCCGTCTGTCTGCTTTTCTATTCCAAGAATTGTGCTTATTGTAGTTGTCTTGCCTGCGCCGTTCGGTCCGAGAATTCCAAAAATTTCACCTTTGCCTATGCTAAAGCTTATACCGTCAACGGCTGTAAAATTACCAAAAAGCTTCCTTAGGTTCTTAACATCTACAAAGGGCTGCATTATACCATCTACTATCTAAATACAGGTTATCATATAATTTTTTTTATCTCATGCGCAGTATTTATAAAAATCTTTTTTATTGAAAGCAAAACTTCAGCACCTTGTTGTGTCAATATATAATAGGCTTTTTTATCATCTGGTTTGCCGGCTGCAGTGCTGCTTATTTTATATATTTTTATATAGCCTGAACTTTCAAGAGACCTCAGCGTATTATATACATCATTCTTCAATTTTACATTGTTTACATCAAAATGGTTTTTTATCATTGCATTTTTGCCTATCTCCTTAAGAAGGCTATATGCATAGAATTTCCTTTTTTTCAGCTTTGACAGTATAATGATTTTGAGGATTGACGAGTATACTTCATTCTTGAAGAATTTCTTGTCAATGCCAACCTTAGTTTTTACTGTTTCTTTTTTCATACTTACTCACTGGGTTTTAATTCTACAGTTTATCCAACATCAGTTTTCTTAAATGCATATGCACTCAGTGCAATCATAATTGCTGTTGATATTAACATCGCAGCAAGATCTGTCCATATACTAAATGTACCTGAGCCTGATAATGTTATCCTGAGCCCATCAATGCCGTATGTAAGTGGATTTGCATATGTAATGTATTTAACAAACTGGGGCAGCACATTTATTGGGAATATCCCATTTGAAAGAAAGAAAAGGGGCATTGTGAAAAAGCTTGTGACAAGCTGGAAACCCTGGAAATCACTGATGAATGAACCAAGAGTAAGGCCAAGGCCTATGAAAGTTGCTGCTATCAATGCCATGAATACAGGCGCAAGGATTAAGGCAGGGCTCATATGAATATTAAAACCTATTAATATTGAGATTAGTACTACTATTACGCTTTGTATCAAAGCAGTGCTTGCGCCGCCGAGTATTCGCCCTATGACTATAGAAATTCTAGAATTAGGCGTTACAAGTATTTCTTTAAGGAATCCGAACTGCCTATCCCATAGAACTGCTGTGCCAGACGATACTGCTGTGAAAAGGAGGGACATGCCTATGATTCCAGGGACTATGAAGTCAAGATAACTTCCTCCTGTACTAAGGTGTATAAGGCTTCCTAGACCAAGTCCAAGGCCAAGAAGGAAAAACAACGGCATCATAAGTATTCCTATAATTCTCGACTTTGCCCTTATGAACCTTTTTATGTCCCTAAGCCATAAAACATAAACAGCATTTATTTCCATTTTATCTATTCCTTTTTGCATGCATTGCACGGATTCTGCCTTTCCATCCCTCTCCTTCCTCGTCTCGTATGTTTTTGCCTGTATAATGCAGGAATACATCCTCAAGGCTTGGCTTATGCAGCTCTATAGAGCGGATTGTTGCATTATGTTTTTCTGCAAGCAATATTAATCGCGGTATCTGGTGCTCGCCTTCATCAACAGTAATATCTATGCGCCCATTATGCGTTGATGCTGCCTTTATCCATTTTTGCTGCTTAAGACCTTTTTCCAGAGAGTCTAAGCCTGTCTGAACCTGCATTGAGATTATATCTCCCCCAAGCTTGTCCTTTAGTGCTCTTGGGGTATCAAGCGCGACTATTTTCCCATGGTCTACAAATGCGACTCTGTCCGCAAGGTAGTCTGCCTCCTCAATATAATGCGTTGTAAGTATTATAGTTATCTTATGCATGCTGTTAAGCTTCTTTATATAATCCCATATGTGCCGCCTTGTCTGAGCATCAAGACCTATAGTGGGTTCATCAAGGAACAGCACCTTTGGTTCATGTATCAGGCCTCTTCCTATTTCAAGCCTGCGCTTCATGCCGCCTGAATAATTTTTAACAAGATCATCTGCCTTGTCTTCCAGCTCTATCAATTTCAGTATTTGTGATATCTTTTTAATCCTCTGGCTCTTTTCTATGTTGTAAAGTATTGCATGAAAATCTAGATTTTCTCTTCCTGTAAGCTCATCATCAAGGGAAGGATCTTGAAAAACTATGCCTATATTCTTGCGCACCTCATTAGAGTTAAGAACTATGTCGAACCCTGCAACATGTGCATTTCCAGATGTAGGCTTAAGCAGGGTTATCAGCATTTTTATCGTGGTTGTCTTGCCTGCGCCGTTCGGTCCGAGGAGCCCAAAAATCTCCCCGTTATTCACAGAAAATGAAATTCCGTCCACTGCTCTAAATCGGCCAAACTGCATTACAAGATTATTAACCTTTATTGCTTCGTCCATAGAAAAACCAGTGCCAAAAATATACGGGCAGATGCATGCTTAAGATTGATTAGTGTTCTGGATATTAGTTTTAAATTAAATTTTATTAAAAAATTTAAAAATTAACAAAATTATAACAAAATTAAAATATTAGTTTAAAATTAATATAGTTTAAAATTAAACTAAACTATATTTTACAATAATATTTTTAAGCATTTGCATTAATTAGTAAGAGTTTAATAATCTTACGATTAAT
>JAJYVI010000046.1 GCA_021792115.1 Microcaldota archaeon
CAGTATCAAGCGCGCAGCTTGAATTGAATGTATACATGCCAATAATCGCATATAATTTATTATTCTCGATAAGAATTTTATCAAACAGCATCAAGATTTTTAGTAAAAATGCAATTAAAGAATTAAAAGTTGATGTTGAAAGAACCAATAAGTATGTTGAAAACGGTCTATCAATAATTACTTCATTAACTCCATATATAGGTTATGACAAGGCATCCGAAATAGTCATGATTGCATATAAAGAAAATAAGACAATAATGCAAGTGTGCACAGAATTAAAAATACTTGATCCTGTAAAATTAAAAGAACTATTGGATCCAAAGTCGCAGATTTAATTTTTATAGTGTAATAATAAATAAAAATAATATAAAAATAAATTTTACACACCATAGGAAGTTATAATTATGAGATTACGCATAGTAATATCATGGGTATTATAAACATATTTGATCGTATAAAAAAAGATAATGAGGGCAATGGTTATAGTATAAAGGTTTATACCACGACAAGAGACCTTGATGATCCTGAAAAGGGAGGAGTATACTTTTTAATAAAACAAGATAAAAAAACCTATGCTCTTTCTATATGCGCAAATGACTTCAATAAGAAGTGGATGTATAATTTAATAAGAGCATTTTTAGATAATGCAGAGTTTAGGGAGAAATTTAGAGAAGATCTTAAAGGATATATAAGGCACAATACAGTTAAACTTGAAATAGACGGAAAAGTTATTGAAGTTGATGAGAAAATTGCTACGGCAATTAAAAAATTAAATGAAATTGGTGCAAAAACAGAATATTGCTGCCAGGGGGGTGATGGCAATAGCCAAGCTTATATTTCATTGAAAAGAGGAAAATTTCCAGAAGAACTTGCTTCTGCTTGGAAAGGCGCTGATTTTTATGTTTCCAAAAATATTGTGCGTGCATATGGCGCATTTGGCATGGACAGGCAAGCAGCCATTTTATTCCAAGAATCATTAAATGATTGGGTTAAAGGCAATCTTGATATAAGTGGAAGAAAATACAGAATTAACATTGAAAGGCAAAACTCTCTTCCAAAACTGCCAAACATTAAGCATGAGAAAAATAGAGGATGAGAATTACATTATCTTAGTTATAAGCTCTCTTAATTCAGGAGTCAGATTTATTTTAAGACTTTCTTTGATATCAAGCTATGTATAATCATTATACTCTTTACTTAATGTTATTTTTTGTCTGGCTCTTTTGCTTGTATTATTATCTATCCTCTTTTTATAGATGCGTGGGAGCTTGACAACTCCTGTGCTGCCTGAGCAGCAATGAGATTTAATTCTCCTGCAAGCACTGTTGCTGCGATTATTTCAGCAAACTTGTATTTTGTTTCTCCTTTTTGGTCGTCGCCTCCATATACTCCTGAAGCCAAAAGTACCTCCTTTTGCGTTTCTCTTACTGTACCTCCTCCAAAAGTTCCTATCTCAAGTGCCGGCAGGAGTATTGATATGTACAAATCGCCATTACTTGTTACTTCTATATTGTCATATCCACTTGCACCATCTACAATCTGCGCAAGATCTTGTCCATATGCAGTAAAAATAGCTGCAAGTATATTTGCTATGTGCGCATTGTTCCCTACTGCGCCGCCCAGGCTTGACCCTATATAATTCTTGTAATAGTTCATCTTTGCTATCTTCTCTGGATTCACCTTGAAGTACTTTTCAACTATTTCCTTCTTAACTATAGCCTCTGCAGATATTGAAATCCCTCTGCCAAGAATCTGATTTATATGCCCTGGCTTCTTGTCAATACACATATTTCCGCTTTCTGTAAAAAAATCTGCATTTATTCCTTTCTTCTTAAGATCATCAAGCATCTTCAGAGTCGCGGCATGAGCACCTATTGTAATCATATTCATACCCATTGCTGACCCTGTTGTTGCGCCGTATCTTATAAAAACTGTTTTTCCTATCACATATGTTGATATGCTTTTCAATTCCAAATGCTTGCTGGATTCTAAAAAGTATTTTTTTATTTTGTCTTTATTTTTTGCTGCATGCTCCTTTATTTTATATGCATCATCAAGGCTTGAGGCATTTACAATAACGCTTCTAGTCATCTCATCCTTAAGAATCCTAGTTGAAATGCCAGTATCTTGCAGTGCCTTAGCTGCTCGACCTATGCCATCTACAAGCTTTCCTTCTGTTGTTGCAAGGAATACAGGGTTTTGCCCATGAGCATACTGGCCTTTGATATTTATTTCAACGAAGCCAAGGGGTATTTGAGTTACACCTATAAGATTGCTTATATTACGTTTTGCAGCATCATCCATATCTATGGATGCACGTTGAACATGAATAAAACTGTTACTGTTGAGCTTGTATTTCTTTGAAATATATCTCCTACGGACTTCTGCAGCAGTATTTTCATCAACAAAATTTGAAAGTTCATGTATTTTCAATTCCTTAGACATAAGCTTTTTTAAGAGATCATCTGTTTTGTTTTTTTTATCCATGTTGTCCACCGCAATAATTTTACATGATATTTATCAGCATTCTAAATTTTAGCTTATAAAATTACATAAGCACTGTCAGAAATTTGAATGAATAAAATAAATAAGGAATAAATAAAAAATAAATAAATCAAATGCTGATTTTTTCAAGCAGCCTTGAGATATCTGTTATAGATTTTCCATTCTGATCTATAACCTGTTTTGCAGGATAGTCTGAGAAATATGTTGGAACATGCTCTGCAATTCTTTGGCCATATTCTGGAATAAAGTTATTTTCATAAAATATTCCGATTGGAATTTTGTCTCCCCATTCAAAGCTTTTTATCAGCGCCTTTGACATTTTTTCGCTTGCTTCTTCAGGAGTCTTGACCTCATAATCATCATCGAGCTTGTATATTCTTTTTTCATACCATTCTTTTGTATTTATGTTATTGTATGTTGGGCATGGCTGAAGGATGTCTACCAGTGCTGTTCCTTTATGCATTATTGCCTTTTTTATTATTTCCTTTGTAAACATTGCATCATATGCATATGCCCTTGCAACAAATGTGTAGCCTGCTGTAAGAGCTAGGGCAAGAGGATCAAGAGAATCATTTATGTTTGCTTCAGGTAAGGATTTAGTCTGTAACCCTCTATGCAGGGTTGGAGAAGCTTGACCTTTTGTAAGGCCATAGACACCGTTGTTATGTAGCAGGATTGTAATATCAAGGTTCCTTCTGCCAGCGCTGACAAAATGACCGACGCCTATTCCAAGAAGATCACCATCGCCTGAATTTACAAGCACTTTCAGGTCAGGGTTTGCTAGCTTTATCCCTGATGCAAATGTTATTGCCCTGCCGTGCATTGTATGTACCCCGCTTACATTTATGTAATGAGGTATCTTGCTTGAGCAGCCTATGCCTGAAACAACCACTGCCTTTGACCTGTCTATGCCAAGGTCTGAAAGAGCCATTGTTTCGCTGCTAACTATGCCAAAGTCGCCACAGCTTGGACACCAATCTATATATTCAGTTGTTTTGTAATTTACCATTAAACCACTAATAATTTTTATTTATCTAATTTTTATTTTATTTTTATTTATTTTGCTTTGTCTTAATATTAATATGACTTTATAGATTTACGCCTGATTTGTTTTTTTAATTTGCGCTCTTTGAGGATCTGGCAGTGGCGATCTTTGCAGTTTTCTCAGAACAGATTTTACTTCATTTGAGCAGCTATCACTGAACTGCATGTTAACAATAGATATGGAATATTTATTATTCTGCTTTTTACCATCTTGCAATTCCTGGTTTTTACTTTGTTTTTTTGCAGTCATTTTATCAAGGTTTTATTTTGCTTGTTTATCTTATTTTGCTTTTATGTCTTTTATTTCATCTGAAGTTATTACTATGTTAAGCTTCTTAAGGTCTTCTATAAGCTGGCTCATATTGTTGAATACTATTCCATTTATTCCGATTTCAGCAGCAGCATCAATGTTTCTTTTCTTATCATCTATAAATGCCACTTCCTCTGGCTTTAGCTTTATTTCATTAAGAACGTAATGGTATATTTGCGGATCAGGCTTGCGCATGTGTATATGGAATGATGCAAACTTGCCATCGAACCTGCATCCATTTTTTCTTAGCTCAGTATCGCACAATGCAAACCCTGCTTTGCTTATATTTGTAAGGAGATACATACGGTAATTTTTTGACAGATTATTTATAAGATTTACCATCTCATAATCTGTTCTTGCAAAATCCTTGAAGTTTTTTATGAATTCTAAATCATTAATAGTTATGTTTAGGCTTGTTGAAACTGTTCTAAGCATTTCATGCAGGCTTATGTTCCCAAGCTCAAGCTCATGCCTTGCAGGATCTGCAACAGCAGCTATTCTGCTCAGAGGAATATTGAAATTCTTTGAGATCTGCTTGTAATACTCCTCTGCAGGATAATGTATTATTACACCACCTATGTCGAATATTATGCCTTTTATGTTTTTTGTGGTGTTCGAATCACCAGCTCTGCTTCTGCGCAAGAGGTCTCCTTCATTGCTATTGGATTTTTGTATTTGCTTTTCCATTAACTCACTAATGCATTGTTTTTTATTTTTATTTGCCTTGCTATTTACATAAACGCCTTAACCACATAATCACATTCCGCTGTTAAGGACTATCTTTTTCTCGTCGTTGAGCACTGCGCGTTTTATTGCGTCTTTAAGTTCATCAGTGTTCATCTGCCTGCCGTTCCACTTTAGTATGAAATGGGTCGGGGTTATATGCAGGTACTCGCTGACAAAAGACCCAAGCTGTGCAGTGTAGTTGTTCTCCACATCTATGACTCTCTTCTTGTTTTGCAATGCTTTTGCAAGCTCATCTGTAGGGAATGGACTGAAGAACCTTACTTGGATAACCTGCAGCTTTATTTTATCCTGTGACAGGAGATCTTCTAAAATGTCTTTTAGCGCACCCTTTGGAGAGCCAAAAGTTATAACTGCATTCTCAGCACTGCTGTCCCCAAAAATATTGAGTTTCTTATCTTCTGGTATCTCATTGGCTGCCTTGTCAAGCTTTTTCATTCTTTTCTCGTACATTATAGTCCTGTTTGTAGGGTTTTCAGCAATGTGCCCTGACTCGCTGTGCTCATCGCCAGAGTGCCAGGATACAGAAGAGCCAAGAGGGGACCTCGGTGAAACTGGCCCATTTTCAAGAGAGTACCTATTGTAGTCCTTGCTAGGGTCCAGATGCACCAGCGCGCCCCTATCTATTTTGTCATTGGAATAGTCAAGGTCTGCCTTGTCAAGCGTTGAGTAGGTGTTTGCTATTGATTTCTCTATTATGTGTATTACAGGAGTCTGGTATGCCTCTGCAAGGTTGAAGGCCAGGATTGCATCGTGGAATACCTCTGCGTGGTCTCCGCTAGCAAGCACAATCTTAGGGAACTCCCCATGCCCTACATTCACTGCAAATTTTAAGTCTGACTGGCCGCTCCTTGTCGGAAGCCCTGTGGACGGTGAGCCTCTTACATAGTATGTAACTACAACAGGACTCTCTGTCTGGCCTGCCCAGCTGAGTGCTTCTGCCATGAGTGCGAACCCAGGACCAGAGGTCGCAGTTGCTGACCTGACGCCTGCCAGGCCTGCGCCGATTGCCATACCAATTGCTGAAATCTCGTCTTCTGTCTGTACCACGACCACAGGCCTGGAGGACTTGACGCCGTCAACAACTGTATCAACTGTTTGGTTAGCCTCAAGGTATACGCTCTCGTCGCTTGCAGGGGTTATTGGATAATAGCTCTGAAAGCCTATGCCTCCTGCGATTTTTCCAATTGCTGCAGCAGTGTTACCATCAATCTGCACAATATCCTGCTTTTTGATTGGCTTGAGGTTGAATACAGGCTTTACAAGAAGTAATGCTTTTTCCGCTGCAAGCACATTCATTGGTATTGCATCTGGCTTTTTTGAAAAAGTATTTGAGATTGCATCTAAAAGGTACTGCTTGTCAAGGCCTAGCAAAGCGAACGAGACTGATGCAGCAATTGTGTTGAGAGATTTTTCAGCAAGTGTCATGTTTATAGACAACTCAGCTGATATCTCCCTGAGAATCTGCTCATAATTGACAGGTATAACAACAATGCCCTTGGCCTTCAAATAATCAATGACTCCCTGCACTGTAGGCTCAATGTTGCTCTTATTCATAAAACCGAGAATCTCCTTTTTGGTTTCAGGTTCAAGGCTCAGCACACTGTCTATGCCTTTCTTAACATTTGTTTCAGAGTATATGAAATATCCTTTTGCCTGCTGAAAATGCTGGAATATTGTCTCTGCATCAAATGTTGTTACTATGTCGTAGAACTCTGAGATGCTGTTTATTTTTTTATCACTTATTGACAATTCAAAATAACTATGCCTGTTCTTTATTGTTGAGTAATATTCCCTGTTCCCAAAAAGATAATAACCTGCTCCGGACACTGCCTTACCAAATAAGCCTGATGCGGTGTCAACACCACTTCCTTGTTCACCTCCAATCATCCATGTGAGTTTCATAATATCAACGAATTATAATTTTTAAATATTAACATTTTTTACATTTATTTTTGCGTCTTTCTCATTTATTTCTCGAATAAAGCTCGGTTATGGCAGACAGCAGTATTTGCGTGTACTCATTTTTTGGCAGAATGCGCGAATATTTCTCTATATTTTCTTTTGCCTTTTTAGTATATTCTTCGCCTATATTCATTACAGCTTCTAGGCTCTTGTACTTATCTATTAGCTGCAAAAGAAAGTCTATGTCCTGCTTTGTCTTTTCCTCTCTTTGCTTTGCATAAATATTATTTATTGCGTCTTTTTCTTCCTGGGATGCTTTTTTATAGGCATCCAGTATTATAAGAGTTATTTTTCCTTCGTATAGATCCCCGTACTTCTGCTTCCCGAATACTTTTTCGTCTGCAGTCATGTCTAGAAGATCATCCGCAATCTGGAAAGAGATGCCTGCCGGCTTGCCTATCTCTTCAAGCACTGTTTGCATTTCATCGCTAGCACCTGCAACCAGCGCGCCAAGCTGCATTGGACCGTAAACAGTATAATAGCAAGTCTTGCTGTTTATTATCTTAAAATAGAGGTCCTGGTCAACTCCTTTCAGTGTTTTTTTATTGTAAATGAAAT
>JAJYVI010000047.1 GCA_021792115.1 Microcaldota archaeon
GCTATGCATTCAAGCTTTTGCTTGATGAAATAAAGGCAATGCATATATTCCCGAAAATAGGTATAACCAAGGAATAAAATCAGAAATAAAATGCGCAAATGCAAACAAATGCAAAATCAGAATTATATATATAAAAATTTGAAATAAATAAAATAATAAATAATAAAATAATAAATAAAACCAAAAGAAAAAATCAAGTAAAAATTAAAAATCAAAAATATTCAAAAAGTGAAAAAATGCAGGCTGAAAATATAAATTATATAAGGTTCACTGTAGTCTCCCCTGAATACGTTAGGAAGCTTAGCGTTGCAAAGATCATTGTGCCTGATACTTACAACGACGAAGGATACCCTATCGATGGAGGTCTTGTAGACCAGAGACTGGGCGTCATAGACCCAGGACTCAAATGCAAGACCTGTGGCGGACGGTCAAAGACCTGCCCTGGCCACTTCGGACATATCGAGCTTGTGAGGCCTGTCATACATCCGGAATTTGCAAAGACTATATATATGCTTCTCCAGTCCACCTGCGAGAGCTGCAAAAGAATACTACTTAATGACAATGAGATAACTTCATTGTCTGAAAAAATACGCAACTTTATATCGAACGAGGAGGACTACGAATATGAAGATATTTTAGAGTCCAGAATGGTATCCAAGAAGACGAAAAACATAAAGCTCTGCCCTCACTGCAACACGAAGCAGAGGAAAATAAAGCTGGAAAGGCCGACATTCTTCAGCATTGACGGCATACAGCTGAAGGCAGACGAGATAAGGGACTGGCTTTCGAAGATACCTGACAGCGACCTCAAGCTTCTTTCAATAGACCCTGCAACAACAAGACCTGAGAACTTCGTGCTTATAAATCTTCTCATCCCTCCTGTAAATGTCAGGCCGTCAATCACGCTTGAAAGCGGAGAGAGAAGCGAGGACGATTTGACGCACAAGCTTGTAGACATAATAAGGATAAACCAGAGGCTTGAGCAGGACATAGATGCAGGTGCTCCGCAGATTATAATCGACGACCTTTGGGAGCTTCTGCAGTACCAAGTCACTACATACTTCAACAACGAGACAATCGGAGTTCCTGTTGCAAGGCACAGAAGCACAAGGCCTCTTAAGACACTTGCGCAAAGGCTAAAAGGAAAAGAAGGAAGGCTAAGGTATAATCTTTCAGGAAAGCGTGTTAACTTCTCAGCAAGAACTGTAATCTCGTGCGATTCAACACTTTCAATCAACCAGATAGGCGTGCCTCAAAAAATAGCAGAAAGCCTCACAGTGCCTTTATACGTAACCCAGTGGAACATCGAGTATGCAAAGAAATTCATAGAAAGCACGCAGTATCCGACAGCGCTCAACTACATCTCTAAACAGGGAATAAGGAAAAGAATAACAGATACAAACAGAGAAGATATACTTAAAGCACTTGTGCCTGGCGATATAATAGAGAGGCAGCTTATTGATGGGGATATTGTCCTGTTCAACAGGCAGCCGACCCTGCACAGGATTTCTATAATGGCTCATGAGGTCAAGGTCTTTCCAGGCAGGACATTTAGGCTGAATTCAGCAGCTACAACGCCATATAACGCTGACTTTGACGGTGACGAAATGAACGTGCATGTACCTCAGTCTCTTGAGGCCCAGGCAGAGGCAAGATATCTAATGCAGCCAAAGGACCTGATACTTTCTGCAAGAAACGGCGAGCCGATAATGTACTTAAAGGAAGATGAGCTTGTTGGGATATACTTGTTAACTCAAGACAATGTGGAGTTCTCAAAGCAGGAAGCATCAAAAATACTTTCAAGCATAGGCATTTACGAGTTCCCAGAGCCAAACAAGAAAACAGGCAAGTTTTCAGGAAAGTCAATATTTTCTATGATACTTCCTAAGACAATGAACTTTGAATATAAAAGTAAAAATGAAGAAATAGTTATAAAGAACGGGAAGATCACAAGCAATGGAGTGATAGGCGAAAAAATAGTCAATGAGCAGCTTATAACAAATATCTTCTCTCAGTTTGGTTCGCAGGAGGCAATGAACTTCATTACAAATGCTTCTAAGATATCATTGATAACAGCGTACCAGTTTGGTATAAGCATAGGCATAAGCGATTATTACATCAATGGCATAATGGAGGAAAAGAGCAAGATTATGCAGGAAACAGAGAAAAAGGCGCACGAACTTCTTGAGAACTACAAGTCAGGAAACCTTGAGCCTCTGCCAGGATATACTCTTAAGGAATCATACAACTCTACAAACATCATGGAGCTTACAATGGTCAGGAATATTGCGGCAAACTCAATGAAAAAGTACCTTACACCTGAAAATGACGCATATCTCATGGTGCTTGCAAAGGCAAGAGGTAATATTTTCAATTTTGTGCAGACCAGCATGTTCCTTGGTCAGCAGGCGGTTAGGGGAAAAGCTCCGTCTAGAGGCTATAAAAACAGGATACTTCCTTATTTCAGGAGATCTGATGAAAGCATAGTTTCAAAGGGCTTTGTGAAATCCAGCTATAGCGACGGTCTTAAACTCGTTGAGTATTATATGCATGCCATGGGAGCAAGAGACTCTGCTATGAACAAGTCATTGGTAACTGCTGTCAGCGGATACATGCAGAGAAGGCTTGTGAATGCGCTGCAGGATATATATGTTGACCAGGACCTTTCAGTCAAGGACGCAAGCGGGTCTCTTATACAGACTCAGTATGGTGGCGACTCATTAGACCCTATGTATGAGAAACTGCAGGAGTAAAACTTCTTATAAAGAGGTTTTAGAAAAATTAAAACAAAAAATTAAAAAATTTGAAAGTATATTGTGGTAACAATGTCTGAAAAATCAAGCAATGGCAAATTCAATGTGCAACCTGGCGAAGCAGTCGGCGTTGTCGGAGCACAGTCTATAGGCGAACCCGGAACCCAGTTTGTACTTAGAGTATTCCACTCTGCAGGAGTTCTTTCTTCTGTCTCAACAAAAGGTCTCCCAAGGCTGATAGAGCTCATTGATGCGAGGAAAAAGCCAAAGACTCCTTCAATGACTATATATCTTGACAAATCTGCATCTAAGTCCCTTGACGAGGCAAAGCAGATACTCAAGAAAATAGAAAAGGTAAGAGTGTCTGATGTAATCTCAACATTCAACGAGGACCTTGAATCTAAGGAACTTGTACTCAATCTTGACAAGGAAAAAATGCAACTCTATCAGGTGACTGAAAAAGCCATATTCAATAAGCTCGCGAAATTTCAGAATATCCTTGTTTCAGAGCTTCCTGATATGAAAATCAAGATAAAGCTCAAGAAAATAAAGGCGCAGAAAAATATTCCAGGCAAGAAAAAAGCTAAAGAAGGCGAAAATGAGGAAGAGAAGAAAGTGAGCATAAAAGCAACAAGAGTGGCATTTGTTGACCTGCTTAATTCAATAATATTCGGCGTCCCGAACATAAACAAGGCAGTCATAAAGGAGAACGATAATGGCGAATTGTACATCGCGACAAGCGGAAGCAACCTTGCAGAGGTAATAAATATAGAGGGCATTGACAAGGAAAGATGTTATACAAATGACCCTTTTGAGGCTCTGTCAGTCTATGGCATAGAAGCTGCAAGAAATACGATCGCAAATGAGATAAAATCAGTGCTTGACGATGAAAATATAGAAGTTAGTTTCAGGCACATAGGCCTGCTGGCTGATACAATGACTTTTTACGGCGCAATAAAGAGCGTTGGGAGAAAGGGTATTGCAGGCAAAAAAGAGTCAGTGCTTGCAAGGGCTGCATATGAGGAAACAGTGAAACACTTCACAAATGCAGCTGTCTTTGGTGAAAAGGATATGCTTAAGGGCGTGGCTGAAAACATCCTGATAGGCAAACAAATACAGGTGGGCACAGGAAAAATAAAGCTAATGATAAAGAACAGCGACCTTAAGAAATTGAAATCAAAGACAGATAAAGCTTAAAGCTTAATTTATTTCTTATAATTTTTTATTTTTATTATTTTTTAATTTCAGTTAAACTACTTGGCAGCATTAACATTACTGCCAAAGCAGCTTTGTTTTTATAGCCTGATTTAATATCTTCGCATGTTGCTCAGGGATCCTATTTTTGTAGAAATATATCTTTTCCTTTTTGATATAGGAAGGAACTTCTATTATTTTTTTGCCAGTAATCTCTTTCAGCAGTTCATCTGGTGTTTTATACGCTTGCTTCTGCATTGAATAAATCTTATCCCCTTCAATGAATACAAAAGGCTTTCTATGCTTTTTCATAAATGCATCTACAGAGTCTGCCATAATTATCTGCGGACCTGCAATCTTTTTCGAGTTGCAGCTCATAGGATTTATAAAAAAGGAAATAACTCCAAACTTGTCTGAAATATTTTGAAATGAAAGCTCAGGGGCAAAATTGCTCTGCTTTAGAATATCCTCTATTCTTTTTCTCATCTTTTTGATCTGCTGCCATATTATGTCTTCTGCAATGTCAGGCACTTTGAATGCAAGTACATAAACATCTAGTCCAAGCTCTTTTCCTAACTTTCTTACCTGCGCCTTAGAGTCCACATCCGAGAACTTTGATCCATAAAATGCACTTACTGAAGGCTCTGCAAGAAATTTCCTTGCTTTTAGCATTAAAAGAGACAGAGATTCGCTTGAAACATTTGCTGCCACATTTCTATTTTCATCAACAGGGTCTATTACAATGAAGTCTTTTGAGAATTTTTTAACAAAATCGGCTTGCATCCCCTGAATCCTGCTATTATTTTTTATATCGAGCACCGCAGGCAGTTTCAAACTGGCCATTGCACTTAGAAAATTTGAAAATGAGCCAAAATGGAATATAAGCAATTCGCAAAGGTAGCCAGAAAAACCTTCAATTCTAGCCTCTGCCCCATATATGCCATTTGATGTCAAAAAAGTTTTCAACAGTCTTACATCATCTCTTAGTCTCTCATTAAAATTTGAGTTAATAAATTGGTTATGCAACTGCGTCCTGTCTACTGCACTTACCCTTTCAGATGCATCCTTTATTTTGAATGAAGGGACAAGATCTACTGTTATTCCTCTATCATTCATATTAAGCATAAGATAAGGGTGTTCTGCATATTTCATTACATATGTTTCATTCCTATGCTTTTTGATTACCCTTTTTGCTATTTCTATACCTCTTTTTTCCATTTCTTCTTCGCTAATATTGTTTTTGAATAGCAGGAATATATCTATATCATAATTTCCGCGAACATTAGTTCCTCTTGCAACAGATCCTGTAAGCATTATTTCAACATCTTTGCCAGCAACTTTTTTTAGGCGTGACATCATCTCGTTTACAGTGCTGTTTATGATTTTTATTTCATCCTCTCTAGGTTTTACGGTTTTTAAGACTCTATCAAATACTGCATCAAATTTTTCCCTCTTATTTTTACTGCTATTTTTATTTAATATGTGTTTTATTTAACCACCTTTGGGTCATTGCATTTTGTATGTAATATAGCGCCTAAATGCGTATATTAATATATCATAAAGGTTTTATTTATTATTATCCATAAAATAATAAGATAAATAAATTACAAGGATATTATGAACATAGGCAAACTTGATTCAAAATACACTGGCAAATTCAATGTAAATTCGGGCTTAAAAGTCTCTTTTTCATCATATAAGTATTCTGAAAGAATGATAGAAATACCATTTCTTTTTATGAATATAATGCCACCTCCTGCAAAGGTGCTTGACATAGGCTGCTGTGAAGCAATATATCCTATACAATTGGCAATGATGGGTTATGATGTCATAGGGGTTGACACTAGGCAGTATGGATTCCAACACGAAAATTTCAGGTTTATAAAGAGTGATTTTTTAAAGTTGAATGAATTTAAAAAAGAATCTTTTGATGTGATTCTGAATATAAGCTCCATTGAACATTTTGGCTTAAAAGCATATGGAAATCGTGATAGAGATCCTGATGCAGACAGTGCGGCAATGCAGAAAATAAAAGATTTGCTCAAACCAGGAGGCCAACTTATATTTACTGCGCCGTTCGGCCAAAAAGGCAGACTTCTTGAATTCGAGCGCATATATGACACGCACGAAATAAATTATCTACTCAGAGGTTTTAAAATTGTCAAAGATGTTTATTATGAGGTTTACCAGAATAAGCAGATACACGAAATCTCAAAATCGCAAGCTGAAAAAATAAAGCACGCGGTAAATTCGCCTATAAGTGGCACAGTATGCATAAGCGCAAAAAAGATCTAATATTTTTAACAAAACCGTAGTTATTCCACTTTACTTGCTTGCCCTTATCAATGCCTTTAGCTCTTCATTCATTTTTTGTATCTTTTTGAATTCTAATTCATCTTGGCTTTTTAAATTAATTTTGCTGTTTTTTATTCCTTCTTCAATAGTATCAATGAATTCGATCCATTCATCAACGTCCTCCCTAACCAGTTCCATTACAGATTTGTTTGCAGAAAACAATTCTAGGATTTTGAGGATTTTTGTATTGTCCTCTATATTTTCCCCATTTTTAATCCTGCTTTTTATCATATTTCTTAGCTCATTAATTTCCTTATAGTTTACTGATTTATTATGTTCTATAAGGCTATCTATAGTCTCTGCAAATTCTTTTATTGCATCATGGAGCTTTGACAGCAATTCATTTATTGACAGCCCGCTTAAAAGGTCTGAATTTATGTAACTAGGCATAATATTATTTACCTAATTCCTTTTTATATTTATTGCATTTAATTCTTCTAGCGGTCCATTACCATTCTGTAACTATATTTATTTAAATGCGTTTGAGCTGATTAATTCGACATCTGATTTTTTTATAAGTCTTTTTCTACCAGCATAGTTAGCATATGTTTTTGCATTTTTTACAACTTCATTTACTGTGTCCTCAAGTTCTTTCTCAAAAACATCAATTGCGTTTTCATTTATTTTTTCAGCTCCTGCATCTTTTAGAAATACCTCTATATCATACAAACTGAATGCTCTCCCCCTATTTTTTATTTTTGCCATGGTCCCCACT
>JAJYVI010000048.1 GCA_021792115.1 Microcaldota archaeon
ATTAAAGGCTTTTAAATAAATAAGCAAAAGATTTTAAGTTTAAGCCCCTTATAATAATGTTTTTTTGGCAGACCCGTTGTAGCTCAATGGCTAGAGCGACTGGCTGTAGTTTGTATTTAAAACATGTGTTTTAAATAGATACCGGTAGGTTGGGTGTTCGACTCACCCCAACGGGAATAATAGCGTAGTTTATTTTGAAATTAATGATATATATTTTATATATATTTATTCCATCTGAATTCAACAAACCTTTAAATACATTTTTATATATATAAGTATATCTGGTCATGATGTTTATAGAATTATGCAGCATCAGTGCAACGTGTGTTCTAACATTATGTAACCGAATAAGATAATTGCAAATGGGATTAAAATGCAGAAAAATAATTTAAGTATAAATAAGTTGAAGTTTAATGATAACAATGTATTGTGCTTTTTTGAAAAAAAAGTGACAAAATTTGGAACAGGCGCAAAGATAGACTGTTCAAAAAAGTACCTGAATAAAAAAGTTTATGTTGTTGTGCTTAAGAATAATGGGCAGACCAAAAAAGAGCAAATAAAAAGTAAAAAACGCAAGCAATGAATATATTTGCATTGCCGGGAATATCTGTTTAATGCATCACATTGTATACTCTATAATTTTATCAAATAAGGCGATAATATGGCAAACGAGATAAAAGAAGTAGATCTTAATGAGGCAATTGAAATAACATCTAAAAACAAGACAAAATTAGTATGGCTTGGAAATGAGGATATAGAGGAAATCGCAACTATCTTAAATGTTGATTCTAGCAATGTAATACGACTTATGCCTATGGAAGTAATGCATAATACTCCGGAGTCATTAAAGTATTTGAATAATCATGTGCTTGTATGCTATCATGGAAATACTTCAAGAATAGTTGCGCAAGTGTTAAAGTCAAAATTTAATATAGAAACTTTCAGTTTAAGAGGGGGCATTACAAAGGTACTTGGAGAAAATTAATAAGATTCTAATAAAAATTTGTCAACATTAAATACAAATTATCAATATTAATGTAAAGCCTACATTATTTGCATATGAGTTATATGTAAAATACATCCCCCTAGGCTAGTTTGAGCATATAACTAATTTCATGATTTAATTTTTTGCATAACATACATACTCATTCTAATTGCTCAATTTTAATTACTGTAATCGTTTTTCAGGCTGCTAAATACACAAACTGAGAATAAAACTGCAGTGATGTGCAGTGCTCATAGCGTAATTTCATATGGTAAGCAGTTAATTTATGCTTAACTTCCAATAAAAACAAAATATTAAAATAATAAAGTATGTTATTAATTTATTATTTTATGCTGTATTGCCTGCAGAAATTAATTTACCTGATACAATGAACCTGAAAACGCTATTATTTTTTGTATTTATCGGCATTTCACTTATGCTTGCATTTGCAGCGATTTCAATCCCTAAATCACCTTTATTGGATGTTGTAAAATTAATTCTGCTGATGATTGCAATGCTTTTCGACGTACTTGCATTTGCTTCGAGGTTTTATATGTATCTTATGGTTCCAATGCTTGAGCAAAAAACCAATAATGTTGTCCTAAGCAATGCAGATCCATACTGGTTTTCAACATCAATGGACTCTGTAATAACAAAACAAGGGGATAATTTTATTGCAACAGTCTATATCTCTGTTCCACTTTATAAGTCTGCAACAGAAATGGGCGATGAGGATAAAATAAATTTTTCAATGCAGGTTAGCAGGCTTGTTGGATTGAGCAAGGATCCAACTAGGTATACAACAGAAATGTTTGTAATGAACAAGGATTCTTATATACAGACATTAAGAGACAAGATCAGTGAGGTTGAGACGAGGGAATCAGAAATCATGCAAAAGACAGATAAGGGAATTGAACTTGAGCGAGTGCGCGGAGAGCTTTCCATGTGGAGAAATATTCTAGATAAGAGTACAAGTACGCAGTCTTTTGAGCTTGGGACATATGTCACAGTATCTGCAACAGGCACCAAGGAATTTGAAGCAGTCAGCATGGCCCAGCAAAGGGCAAGAGAAATGATTTCAGGTATAGGAGCAATTTTTGGAGTATCTCCTATAATAGTGACTGGCCAGGATATACTTAAATATATTGAGCCAGAATATCTTATCCCATTCTCAACAGTGAGTGAGCAGCTAAGCAGAAAGATAGAAGAATCAGTCATATAATGATGTGCTATATTATTCATAAATATAATGTTTGATAAATGATAATAATGGACCCAGAAGCAATAGAATATCTAACATTCACACTTCTCGTTGTTTTAATAGCCATGGCTGCATCATCCTCTTTCGGTGGCGGCATATTCTCAATAATTGCTATTATTATCTCTATTATTGCAGCAGTTGTAATACTTATGTTGAATTTTGTTGACTATATGATATTTCCAGCAGTAACAAAGCTTCTTAATATCTCTTTTTATCCTGCAAAGAACTACAAAATAGTAAAATCTCAAGACGGTGTGATAAAAAATGTCAATGGTCTTTATTATGCTACAGGCTTTGTAGCAATGAACCTTTTTGCATATTCTTTCAAGGAGGAGAGTGCGCCAGACATTGCAGAAGAGCAGCAGAAGCTAGCAGAGGCGCCAGAGTCCTGGGAAAAAGCAGTAATGAATCTAACATTTCCATTTAAGTTTCATGTTTTCTCAACAGGTCTTTCTGTTCAAACTATTAGAGACGAATTTGAAGGCAAGAGGTCATTTCAGGAATTTGAGATGTCAAAAGCACAAAAGTCAGACCATCCTGATCCAATGGTAATAAGTGAAATACAAAGGAAAATAGATGTAATAAAGGCAAGAATAGATAGGATTGCCCAAGGGGAGAAGCCTATAGCAACGCTAATGTACATAGAAACAACAGCAGTAGGCGTGAGCGAGAAGGCTGCGCTTGACCTTTTATCAGAGCAGATAAAGCAACTTCAGCTTGGATTTTCGTACCTTGATCTTGAGCTTTCAAGAATAGTCGGGAGGGAACTATATACATTATTCAAGTTCAACTTTTCACTACCCTTGAGCTTCCAAGAAGTTGCACAGTATTTTGACCAACAACAGTAACTATTAGTGTAGGTAACATAAATTTGTGCCATATAAAACATAAAAATTAGAATATCTGTGTTACAAGGTCTTTTATTTTATAACCTATAGAATAGTGCAAAGAAGTTTATGCATTGGCTGCAAGCCTGCTATTGCAAGCAGCATAAATGCTGCTGTTGCCAAATGCGCACCAATAGAAAACATTGCTGCTGTCAGACTTAAGATGAGAAATAAAAGTTCTATTATTGGAAGGATTCTGCCAGAGTCAAAGAAGGGGATTCTGTAGTTAAAAACAAAGGTTATGATACTCATATTTTTTGATTCAAGTTTAATTAGCTATAGCTAGCTCAGATACTATAGATATGGGGATAACTGGAGATAACTATGCTTGAATTTGCAATGAAGAACTTTAAAAAAACAGAAGCTCTGCTTATAACTTAATCAAAGCTAGATAAATGTACATTTGAATATATAACAGGAAAAAGCATCAAAATAAAACAACTGTGGGAATAGCTTTTAAAGTAAATTGACTTTGATAGTTGCAGGTACATAATAAAATAAATAATAAAGGCAATAAAACTAAGATATTTAAAATTGATTTGATATTAATAGATATAGAACAATAGATATAAAGCGCAAATTCCAATTAAAACAAAGGATTAAATGACCATATTAAAACTGCAGCATATAATGAGCAATGATGTTGCAAAGAGGGCATTTGTTTCAAGGCCTCCAGAGCCACCTGCCTGGGTTCTGCTTAATGACCCTTTCCAGTCAATTTTCATAGGCACTACAAGAATATTCAAAATCCCTTTTTCATGGTCTTTCATGAACCTGACAAATCCACATATATGCGTTGTTGGAATAACTGGTGCAGGAAAGAGCTATTTTGTAAAAACCCTTCTCATACGTGCAAGTTATATCTGGAATTCAAATGCTATCATAATAGACTGGGCAGGGGAATACAAGGCCTGGGTGCGACAGAGCGGAGGAATTGTCGTGTCCTTAGGCAAAGGAGACTATATAAATATAATGGACCTTTCAGGGATGAAACCATTAGACAGGGTAAAGCAGATAATGAACTCTCTCGATATACTTACTGATATCTCAAGCTATCCTGAGCAGAGGAGGCTAACTGATGAGGCTCTTGAGCAGTCCTATCTAAATGCTGGCTTTGCACTTGCTGAAATTCCACCAAAAGACAAAGATGCACCTACATTGAAAGATGCAATTTCTCTTCTTGATGAGAAGCTGCAAGAGGGTACTTATCAGTATCCTGCTGAGCTTGAAAATACAATATACAGGCTAAGGCAATTCGCAAGGGAAGGCGAGGATTATTTTTCAAGGAAGAGCACGCTTGACCTTGAGAAACTAGCATCTTCAGGCCTTGTCAGCATAGACCTTTCTAATCTACCTGATGAAAAATTTAGGGCGCTTGCAGGTTTGTTCATATTGCAGACTCTAAAAGAAAAAATGAGAAGCGAGGGATGGAGTGGATCAAAAGGACTCAAGGCAATGATAGTTCTTGATGAGGCATGGAAGATAGCGAGCGATGAAAAAAGCGATGCAATAATGATAGTTAGGGAAGGAAGAAAATATCAGTTTGGGCTTATAGTCGCATCACAGAATCCAACAGATATACATGAATCCATCTTTTCCAACGTGGGGACAAATTTCATACTTAGGATAAAGTTCCAGAAGTTTCTTGATTATATACAAGGATCCCTAAATTTCTCAAACTTTATAAGGTCTGAAATTTCAAAGTTTGGGGTCGGTCAGGCAGCGGTTGAAATGGCATTCCAGACATCGATAAGGTTTCCTGAGACTTTCGTGCTTGAAAAAATATATGGAGAGGAACCTCTCTATTCTTATACAATAGACATGAGCGACATATTGACTCAGGCAGAACTTGCTGCTAACTTGATGGCTAAATCATACGAGTTTGAAAAGAGTGATCTCAGAAACAAGTTTATAGAATACAATATAGGATCTGATGAGATAGACAGCATATTTAATGCAATGGACCAGAATGACCGTTCAATAAAGATGCTTGATCTTGTAAATCTTCTGAGGGACAAAAATATAACGCTTGAAAATATAATAGCATTTCTGAAGAGCCTTAGCATAGAGGATGAAATAACCTCAAGAATAATTTCAAGGTCAAAAGCATAATAAGCTAACAATAAATAATATAAAAATATAAGACCAAACTGCAGAAACTAAAACTAAAATAAAGATGAGTTAAAATTAAATTTGTGATATTATGGCGCAGGAAACATACTCTATAAATAGGATAGAACTAAGACGCCTCTTAATTTCTTTCGGAGTCAATGAAAAAAATATCGCAATACTACTCAGCACAATGGAAAAAATGCATAGGCATGTTAACATAATTTCTTTCGTTGCAATGCTTGAAAAGATAAATGTACCAAGAGAGAAAATGGTAAATATATTCAGGAGGTTCGGGATAGATGACGTTACAATAAACACTGTGCTTAATGCAGTAGATGAGGAAAAGATAAAAGCAGAGACAGGAAGGTTATATGAAGTATCATTGAGTTGAAGCAGTTCACATAGTCAAAATAAAAAAATAATAAGAAATAAAAAATAAACAATAAAATAACAAAAATAATAAAATAAAGATAACTACGAATAAATAGGTGCGCATAATGCCAAAAAAGAATAAAAAATCAGTAAATATATACTCAAAACAAATAAACAAAAATAATAAAAATTATAATTCTACAGCTAATCAAAATGAGTCAAGGTGTATAATCTGTGGCGAACAAAAACAAGGATTACCTGTACAGACTGACTGGGTGATAGAGTCCATCAGATGGATTAAGAAAAACATTACAAAGAATGAGAAAAATTATCAGCTTGTGGTATGCAAGGAATGTTATCCTAAATATAAAAAAATGTATTCGTCTTATAAAAATAAACAAGCATTTTATATAGTGCTTGGTGTAATCTTCACTGCGCTTTTATTCTTTGCATCAAGGTACAATATATTCTCTCTTATCTCAGGATTAATACTTTTATTATTTTTGTATATCCTTTCACTTCTTAGTTACATGCCTGCACTTAAAATTAAACTAAATAACCAGTCAGAAAAAATAAAACAAAAGAATCAATGATCATCTTGTATTCAGAAAATTTTATAATATTTTAATTATTATTAAATCTAAATTAAAACAAAATGAATTCCATGGCTGCATCAGAGAGAGAAAGAGAAAAACAAAACTTTTTAGGAAAAAGTTTTATCAAAAAAAGTAATTCAGATAACAACACAAAAGCGCAAAGCGCTATGGAATACCTAATGACATACGGCTGGGCAATACTCATCATTGCAGTCATCCTCGCAGCACTCGACTTCCTCGGAGTCTTCAACACTGGCACATTCATAGGCCCGTCATGCCTTGCAACTCCTGGCTATCTCTGCAGCAATCCTGTCATGACTGCAAATGCAAATGGTCCTAATCTTCTACTTTTCAACTTCAAGCAGGACAGTGGCGAGACACTGTACAATGTCTCATTTGCATGCGCAGCATCATCAACATCTCAAGGATATCCAAATGCAAATGTAAGTTCAACAAATTATGGTGCTCAAACATCAAGCAACTTAACAGTTCTTACATCTGGCAGCAGTGTAACTGTCTCAGGCCTTGAATGCTACAGTAGCAACGGAAACCTTTTCAAAGATAATCCAATAGGCGCTGTTTTCTCAGGAACATTGTGGATAAGGTACAATCTTCAGGGATACCCACCATCTGAGTATCAGTATGCAAAGATTGCAAAGATAACTGCAAAGGTAGAATCAGAGGCAGCAATATCTGCGATGCAGTCATCGCCAACACAACTTACATTTTCAAGTTTAAGCCCATCGTCT
>JAJYVI010000049.1 GCA_021792115.1 Microcaldota archaeon
TCTATGAAGAATCTGATGAGAAGGACTTTATGGTGGAGGATTCTTTGTTCCTCCTAGTTTCTATTGAAAAGAATGATACTGCTGCAGTAGCTGAAAAAGCAGTTTCAGATGCGATTTCATTCATGTCGAACCTAAAGCGCGTGCGCATTACATTATATCCATTTGCGCACCTTAGCAATTCTCTTGAAAGCCCTCAGAAGGCGCTGCAGATATTCAAGCATATGAGGGACTTCGCAGTACAGTCAGGGCTTGAAGTGTACTCTGCACCATTCGGCTGGAACAAGCAACTAAGCATTGACATAAAAGGCCATCCGCTTGCAGAGCAGTCAAGAAGTTATTCCCCTGAAACCAGCCAAGGCAAGGCAGAATCCACAGAAGTTGAATCCCAAGCACTGAAGGAGGAGGAGAAGGTAAAATCATTCTGGTATATATTAGACGAGAAAGGCGTGCTCACAGAGACCAGCAATTTTGATTTTTCAGGCCATGAAAACCTTAAGAAATTTGCTGATTACGAGATAAAAAAGCAAAGAGTCTATGCAAAACCTCCAGTCCATATACAGCTTATGAAGAAACTGGGGATCAGTGATTATGAGCCAGGGTCAGATTCAGGTAACCTTAGGTTTTATCCTAATGGCAGGCTGATAAAGAGCCTACTCGAGGCATTCGTAACAAAAACAGCTGTAGAATACGGCGCAGTAGAACTTGAGACCCCGTTAATGTATGACTATGGACACAAAGCACTTAACGAGTACTTGAACAGATTCCCATCAAGGCATTATATTGTCAAGTCAGATGACAAGGATTTCTTTCTAAGATTTTCAGCAGACTTCGGCCAGTTCCTCCTGATAGGCGATACTGTGATTTCATACAAGCAGATGCCGTTCAAGTTTTACGAGCTTACTAGGTACAGCTTCAGGAGAGAAAAGAGCGGCGAGCTGGTCGGCATGAAAAGGCTTAGGGCATTCACGATGCCTGATATGCACACAATATGCACAGACCTTACCCAGGCAGAAGAGGAGTTCAGGAAGCAGTTCTGGCTTTCCAAGGACGTCCTGTCAAAGATAGGCATAGACGAGTCGAAATACGAGACTGCGATAAGGTTCACCCAGGATTTCTGGAAAGACCACCAGGACTTCATAAAAGGCATTGTTAAGGAGTTGAAGAGGCCAGTGCTAATAGAAATGTGGAACTACAGGTATGCGTACTTTGACCCCAAGTTCGAGTTTAACATAATTGACTCCCTGGACAAGGCTACTGCGCTTTCAACAGTGCAGATAGACCATGAAAATGGCAAGAGATATAACATGACATATATTGATGCCCAGGGCAAGAAGCAGTACCCACTTGTGCTTCACTGCTCCCCAAGCGGCGCAATAGAGCGCGTGATTTATGCCCTGCTTGAAATCTCTGCGCTCCAGGACTCAAAGCCTCATCTACCGCTTTGGCTCTCGCCTACGCAGGTAAGGCTTCTGCCGCTTTCTGAAAAGTTCATAGGCAAGTGCGAGGAGATTGCAGAGAAAATCCAGGCAAGGAACATTCGTGTTGATATTGATGACACTGAATCAACGCTAGGCAAGAGGATAATGAACGCCGAGGAGGAATGGATTCCATATATATGTGTGGTTGGCCAGAAGGAAATCGATGAGAACAAGCTCTCTGTCAGAGAGAGGGAGACAGGTGCAAATGAAAGCATGACTATAGAGTCTCTTATTGATAAGATAAATGCAGTGGTCAAGGACATGCCAAGAGCAAGGTCAAGCCTTCCAATGATGGTATCAAAAAGACCTATATTCAACAAATAACTGAGTGCATTTGCGCGCCTGCCAGATGCATCTGCTCTGAATGCAGGTCAATGCAGACAGCATGCAACAGCATAAAAATAAATAAAGAATATATAAAACAGGTATATCAATGCATACAAAAAACAAGATAACAATACTCCTGCTAGCAGTGCTTTTTTTTGCACTCCTTTATTTCGACTATATATTTCCGTTTTTCGAGCTGCTTACAAAAGTGCTTTTCGCAGTACTACTCCTAGTTAGCTTTGGCATTGTAATCCAGAAGCTGGGCTCTTTCGACGGCACGTTTTTCGGCATATATATGGTCGGGACAAAAAAAGGCATAGCTACAATGCAGCGTCTCTCGCGCAAGTACAAGGGTTTCCTAGATGCAATGGCTCTCTGGGGCATGTTCCTTGGCTTCGGAGTTATGTCATACAGGTTTCTTAAGGGGAATTCAGGCCGTATCAGGCTCTGGAAAATACTAGTGCCAGGCATTATGTCAATGGTGTTCATAACCCTTGCGCTCCCTGCTCTTTCAGTTATGACTCTTCAAATCATAAAAATCCCACAAATCTCTAGTCTTCTTTCAGGAGCTAATCCACTTTCAGTCTCTCTTCCAGGAATCATAAAGCAGTATGTGCTTAGCTACAACTTCTATGTGTTTCTTGCAGTTGCAGTTGTTTTTGGTTTTTCAGGCATAATGGTCGCACTTCTTGCATTTTCCACTTATACAACTCTTTTGCAAATAGGGCTCTCTATATATAAATACATTCAGGTCATTAATGTTCCTAATTCCCATTACTCCCCACCTCTTAATGTAGTACCAGGTGTCGTACCAATAATACCAGGCATAGACATTCCTCTTGTAGCAGGGATACTTGCTTTGATTGGGATAATAGCAGTGCACGAGTTGTCCCATGGCATACTTGCAAACGCATTCAAGATAAAGGTAAAATCGCTTGGCGTTGTTCTGCTCGGGCTCATACCAATCGGTGCATATGTAGAGCCTGATGAAAAAATGATGAAAAAGCTTAGCAATGCACGGCAGACAAAAATTCTCTCCGCAGGCCCGTCTGCAAATTTCCTTTCAATGATTGTTTTTTCAGTGCCTGCCATACTCATAGCAATATTCGTCATTCCTGCTATTATGTCAACAGGAGTGTTTGTAACTGCTGTGCAGCCAAATTATCCTGCAAGCGGAGTTCTTTCTCCAGGCATGCATGTCTTGTCATGGAACGGACATAATATAACAAATGTCTCTGCAGTGCAAGCAGCTGCTGCTCAGGACAAACCAGGTAGTATTGTAAATATTACAACAAACACAGGGTCCTACAGCTTTACAGCAGTGGCAGATCCTTCAAACCATTCAAAAGGTCTTGTAGGTGTGGAGCTTTCGCAGAACCAATCACTTGAGAACACGCCGTATGCAAAATCAATGTATTTCGCATACACTTTATTTGCACTTCTATTTGCATTAAATTTCTTCATAGCAGTGGTAAACCTCCTTCCTGTTCCAGGCCTTGACGGCTGGAGGATATACAAAACTAATATAAAAAACAAGAAATTTATTAATTTACTGACAATATTAATCATATTTGCAATTGTTGTAAATGTACTGCCGTGGTTTTTTATTGCATAACTATAAATTAAATTCTGTTAAATTTATTATAAAAATTTCCATTAATAAAAATCATTGATGAAAACCTTATAGTGGCAAATTCAAGCAAAGTTCAAAACAAAAAACAGGACTTAATATTCGCTCTGATGTATAAATATGAATCAAAAAAAAGACCTCATATTGAGGATGCTTATAGTTTTCGCATTTTTGCTGATTTCTGCTACAAGTATAGCATTCAGCGCATATCTTATGTTTATGGCTCATGGGAATGCAGAGCTTATGGTACTTGCAGGTCTATTCCTTGCAATATCATTGATTTCAATAGTATTTAATTTCACAATAGGGATGTTTTATTACAACTCATTTTTTTATAGCAAGTACCAAAAAAAGATTCTTGCAGCTGCTTCCTCTGCGCAAGCCATGAAGAGCATGCCGAGTGTAAGCATTGTCCTGCTTGCATACAATGAGGATCCTAGTATAATAAAAAAGAATTATACAGAACTATTGAAAATGAACTATCCTAAAAACAAATTGCACTTTTTCCTTTCAGACGACTCGACAAATCAAGGCATATCAAAGCAGCTGAGAGAATTTTGCAGCAAGAACAATATCAAGTACATACACAGGAAAAACAATACTAATTTTAAGGCAGGCGCGCTCAACAATTTCCTCAAATACTCAAAAGACGATCTTATAGCGATATTTGACTATGATGAGTATCTAAAGAACAAGAATTTCCTCAAAGACCTTGTGCCTTATTTCGGAGACAAGTCAGTCTCATTTGTGCAGACCCAGAAAAGATACTCCAAAGGCAGCCTGTTTTCTGATTCAGTCGACCTGTTTGATGCATTTTTTTTCCATTTCATACAGCCTGCAAGGGCAATCAACAACACAGCTATATTCGCAGGCTCATGCGGGATAATAAGAAGATCTGTCCTTGATGAGATAGGAGGCTTTCCTAACAATGTGATAGAGGACACATTTTTTAGCTTTGAGTCAGATGTGCATAATTACAGAGGTATATTTACAGAGAAAATCTACGCAGTAGGCAAGCCGATAACAAAGTTTTCAGCTCTTGTCAAGCAGCAGATAAGATACAATTATGGCGACAACCAGTTCCTGAGCTATGTGGTGCGCAGCAAAAAGACAAAGAATCTACCCTTTACATCAAAGATTGACTATATTAGCCATGGGTTTGGCCTTAACTATCTCTCAGTAATGCTTCTGCTTTTTACAGTGCTTTCAATATTTGTTGTATTTTATATTCCTTTTGTAAAGATTCCTCCGCAGGACCTGTTTAATCTTAAATTGCTCGACTACAAACTTGAGCTGCTCGGGCTTTTCGGGTTCACCATATCATTATTCTTCCCTGTGGTCCTTACAAAAATATATTTTAAGTCATTAAAAAAAGGGCTTATGATATTCTTACTAAACTTTGCTCTAATAATTATAAGGACAAAGGCGGCAATATATGCTATTTTCAACAAGAACATAGACTTATGGAGCAGGAATACTATAATGCCTAACAAGACTTTCATCCAGTCAGTAAAGCTCACAAAGCTTGAGCTTTCATTTTCTTCAGTGCTATTCATCCTAGGCGCATTCGCAATATATAAATCAATAATATATGGAGGGATATTTCTTATATGGTATGGCTTCATGTATGTGTCCACAACCATACTATTCTACAAGTACGGCTGATTCAATGATGTTCATAAAGGTGCACGATACTGAAAATGGGAAGATACTTGCGCTGTGTGATCAAGTCCTTATAAATGAAATCATTACAGAGGATGACATTGAATTAAATATAAAAGAGTACCACGATTTCTACAAAGGCAAACTGATAGATACAAAATATGACTTGTCTGAATCCATTCGCTTAGACGAAATTATTTCAGCAAATATAATTGGCCATGAGTCAGTTTCCTATGCAATCAGCAATAGTATAATAGAACAGGAAAACATAAAGCTTATAAATAGCATTCCCTATGCGCAGGCTTACAAAATGTACTAAGCTAGCTAAGTAGCTGCAGTCACGCACTTGCGCTATAATATTATATTATTTTTGAGTAAGATTTATTATAGTAAGCGCAACGTCTCCATTGTTCTTCTTCAGCTCTTCTACAATTTTATCTCTATCAGAGATGCCTGTTTTTTCTGCTATAAGGTTAATGTCATCATTACTGATTTCAATTTCTACTGATTTTCCAGTCTCTGAAACATTTCCAGATATCTGGAAGCTCGTATTTCCCTGCATCTCTATTTTCATGACTTCTGGATTCAATATCACAATGTTTTTGTCTGTACACTCTATGATTACTTTTATAGCATCAATATCTTCACTTTTCATACCCATTCTATTCATCATGCTCTTTATTGCCTTTGGATCTAAATTCGGGATCATTCAATCACTCGTTGTTTATATATAGCTGGTAAACTTATTTATTATTTTATCTGTTAGTTGCTTATGCTAATACTTTGTTATTTTATTAATTCTCTTTTAATCAGTTCAATTGCCTCCTCTATTGAATTTTTTTGCATTATTCTGTATCTCTTGCATATTATATCTATATTTCCCTTTCTCCAAAATCCATTAGGGCAAACAACTATTAATTTGCCAGTCTTGGCAAACAATCCAAGTTCTATCATGCTAACAGGGGATAACGTGCCAGGTTCAAAATACATTAATATAATGTCTGCTGATTCCTGTGATGATAATTCCCAGTCTACTTGAGATCTAAAATCCGGATTGTCTATCGATTGTTTCCAATTATATTTATCCCAACTATCTCTTCTTGGGTTAAGTATTGTCAAATTAGTATCTTTAAGTTTAACAACAACCTCTTTTTGCCAATCTGTCGCTTTGCCTTGCTCAATACTTCCACCCAAAAATAATTTTTTTCCGCCTTTGGGAATTTTTTCAGGGGGTTTTATCTCAAGCATACTTTTACCATGATGTAATTCCTATTTCCTTATCTGTACTTATTATTATTATTATTATTATTATTATTATTATTATGCAATCTCATTTGCTTCTTATCAAGTCATTATATATTTTTAATGTATTTTTATCAGAGAACTTTTCAATTGCTTCCCTGCTTTTGTTGCTAACTTCCTCTGCAAATACTGAATTGTTTCTGATTATTTTGTTTATTATAGAATGCAACTCCTTTCTTTTTACTTGTATGCAGAGTTTCTTGACTTCCTGAGGCAGATTAGTAGTTTCTGTAATTATAACAGGTATCCTCAATGCGACTGCTTCCAATGTTGCAAGCGAAAGCCCTTCCCTTTCAGACATCATAAGCATGCCTGCGCTGGATTTTATAACATTTATCATCCGTACTCTGCTTAGCCTCTTTTTAAATATTACTTTATTGCCAAGACCAAGCTTTTTTGCAAGCTCTACAAGTTTTTTAATTTCAGGTCCAATGCCTATTATTTCAAGTCGCGCCTCTGTTTTATATATTCCCTTTATTGCATAATCAAACCTTTTTTCAGGTATGAGCCTGCCTATAG
>JAJYVI010000050.1 GCA_021792115.1 Microcaldota archaeon
AATTTCATCGAAAAACAGCAGGTTTTTTCTCCCGAATATGTTTCTTGTGCCTGCAGCTACTGCAAGCTTGCTTATCTCCTCCATGCTCCTGTTGTCGCTTGCATTAAGCTCAATAATGCTCCAATTGTATTTCTTTGCAAGCAGCTGAACTGCAGCAGTCTTGCCTGTTCCTGGAGGGCCTGATATGAGCAGTGGAGCTTTTTTTCTGCCTATGTTCGTACTCTCTGCAAAAAGCATCATTGATTTTATGCCTGCTGCATTGCCTACAATTTCTCTAAGATCATTCAGTTCATAAAATTTCTTGAAGTCATGCATTTTCTCACCCAGTGAGGTTATGCCAAGCGCAAGGCAATGAAGGTATAAGATATAAAACAACAAAATAATAAAGAAAGATAAAATAATAAAGAAAGTGTTTTATTATTTTACTGCATTGCTATAATAAATAATTTTCCGTTTTTAGCATTTATATTTATTAGTGATTTTATCAACACTGAACAAAGAATAGAACTTGTAAAGAGGCTTCCTACAGAAGAGGTGCTCACAGAGCAGAAGCTTACGCAGTATATGGATGAGAATGCGAGGCTGAAACATTACATAGGGTTTGAGATATCTGGATATGTCCACCTTGGCACAGGATTGCTTTGCATGCGCAAGCTTGCTGATTTCCAGAAAGCTGGGATCGAAACAAATGTATTTATGGCAGACTACCATTCATGGATAAATGAAAAGCTTGGGGGCAATCTTGATGACATACGTGCTGCAACTCCTTATTTCAAGGAAGCTCTCAAGAAGTCAATAGAGGCAGTTGGCGGCGACCCTGAAAAAGTGAATTTTATACTTGCTTCTGACCTATACAAGGATGAAGGGCTCAAATATTTTGAGAATGTCATGAAAGTCTCGAAGTCGCTGACGCTCTCAAGGGCAAAGCGCACACTGACGATTACTGGCAAGAGGGAGGGAGAGGGCACTAGCTTTGCCCAGCTCCTTTACATTCCTATGCAAGTGGCTGATATTTTTACAATGGGCATAAATATAGCCCATGCAGGCATGGACCAGAGAAAGGCGCATGTCGTTGCGCTGGAGTCAGCAAAGCAGTTCGGGTACAGCCCTGTCGCGGTGCACCATCACCTTCTCATGAGTATAAGCCTGACCCAGGAGCAGAGGGAGAAGATTATGAAGGCAAAGGCGTCTGGCCAGAGGGGCGAGTTCGAGGAGGTCATGGAAAGCGATGTCAAGATGTCGAAGTCCAAGCCTGCCAGCGCGATATTCATACATGACTCAGAGGAGGTGGTAAGGTCGAAGATAGGCAAGGCGTTCTGTCCTCAGGCCGAGCTTGACGCGAATCCTGTCATAGACCTGGTGAGGTATGTGGTATGGCCAAGCAAGATGGCCAAGGACAGCAAAATTATAATAAGCAATGTCAAGACAGGGGCAGAGTCCTCGTATGACACGCTCCTTGAGTTCGAGAAAAGCTATGCAGCAGGTATAATCCACCCACTTGACCTTAAGGCATATGTCGCAGACGAGATTTCAAGCATTCTAGCTCCTGCGCGCAAATACTTTCTTGAAGGCGCAGGCAGGAGGTATCTTGAGCAGCTAGACCTTATATTGAAAAAATAAACAATGCAATACTGAAAACTAGTTCTACATGAAATGCTTAAATGACTCTATGATATGCAATGCTGAAAAATGATTTTATGCAGGTCAAAATTTTCACTGATGGTGCTGCAAGGGGCAACCCAGGCCCTGGTGCGTCAGGATTTGATATCTATGAGAACAATATTCTTAAAAAAAGCTTTGTAAAGTACAATGGCATATGCACTAACAACTTCTCAGAATACACAGCAATAATTCTTGCACTGAAATGGTGTAAAAAGAACCTTAAGCATGACGATGAAATAGAAATAGTCTCAGACTCATTGCTTGTCATAAGCCAGATTACAGGCAAATTCAAGGTAAAGTCAGAGAGCATTGCGCCGCTCAATGAAGAAGTTGCAAGGCTAAGATCTCATTTTAAGTCCATTAAATTTTTCCACGTCAATAGAACAAACAAAGAAGTAGCAAACGTCGACAGGAAATTGAATCTGTTTCTAGACAAGAAAGAGAAAGCATAATTCTCTCTAATATAATCCTCTCTAAATAAATAGAAACAGGCAAATATCAATAGAAATAGAAACACACAAAGCTATCTACTCTTTATAGTGCATACAGTTCTACTTTTTTCTTAGCACTGCAAACATATGCTTTTTTTCGTACGGCTCGATGTCTATTTTTTCAAGCACATCGAAATCATTTTCAAGAACCTTAAGCTCCTTATTGTAAATCTCATTAGGGCTCTTTGATATATCTATGCTCTGCGATTTTATTGCAAAATATGCAATTCCCCCTTTCTTCAAAAATTTTGCATTTCTTAGCAGGATTTCTGCCTGGTTGCGTGTGGAGATGTCTTGGTATAATACATCGCATTCAGAAACTATATCATTGTACTGCTCAGGCTTGCCTGCATCTGCAAGTATTGGGATCATGTTTTCCCTGTTTTCGCACGAGTTCAGGAACTGCCTCATATTCCTTTCAGATATCTCAATGCAGTATACTATTCCGTCCAGACCTACAATATCACTTACATGACTTGAAGTCGTACCAGTTGCAGAGCCTATATATAGCACACTGCTGTCATGTTTTATTTCTAATGTTTTTAATTTATTGACTATCGCAGCTGCAAGCTTGCTTCTGTACGGATTCCATAATCTATACTCAGTGTTGTTTGCATGAATAAGTTCTTCCCCGTAAACCCTACGCCCCTTTTCGATATTCTCAGTCGCTAATTTGCCATCTACAAGATAGACTCCATCAAATAATTTCACTATGTTCATGAGCTTCTACACTAGATCTTTTAAATTGATAACTAAAATAAGGAATGTTAAAATAAACTAAAATAAGTTTAATTCTTTAATGCTCTAAAAATAAAAGTCCATGCACATGCAAATGCATGGAATCTAATTTTATCTTTTTCTTGCAGGTTTATTCTTCAGAATCGTCTGATTCTTCAATCTCGTTGTATTCTTCTGTTTCAGTCAACTCTTCGCTTGCGCCTGAACCCTTTTCAATAACCTTTATTTTTCCAAATTTTCCAGTAGACAACTGCGGTGTGCCTCTAAATTCATTGACATAGCCGTTTGATACTTCTATCTTGTCTCCAACATTCACTTCATTTATATCATCGCCCCATAGAGACATTGATATTACGCCGGTTTCGTCCTCAAGGCTTATGTTTGTGACTCTAAGCCTCTTTCCATACTTGCTTGTTACTTCACGAGGTTCGTCCTTCTGAACAACTTTTGCCTGTATATTTACGTTGTTTGTACCTGCTTTTAATTCATTTATTTTCATTTAATTCACCAGAATTAAGATTTTGTTTTAATATATTGCTTTTACTTTTCTATTTTTGCCATACTTTATTGCAATCTTTCTTTATTATATCTCTTTCTACGATCTTTACTATCATCATTCTCTGTACTTTATCCACTATAACCTAATAAAATATTAGTAAATATAATAGTGTAAATAAGTGTAAATAATAGCAAAAATTATTATACTAAATATTAGCGCAATTAAAGCAGTATTAAATAGCAAATATATTAATGACAGAAAACTATAAATAATTTTGTACTTGAGTGCATTTTCTCGAAATTCCTCTTTTATTACAGTTCCTCTATTTTTAAAATAATAGATATATTTAAAAATATTTTGTACATAAACTATTATTTGGATAAATAAATTTTTAGTTCAGTAAATATTAAATATTAAACAGTTCCAGCCATTATTTCAGCCATCAAATATCTAATAATTAAGATAAATCCAAATATTCTATTGACTTCTGTTTTAAACCTTTTTTGTTATCTAATTTACTATAGTTTACAAATAAAATACATTGTTAATATACGTTTACATTAAAAGGAGATATAATGAAAACAAGAACTACAAAAATTATTACAGAGAATACAAAACAGACCAAGAAATTTAGAGAACAAATGAATGAATGTGGATTTTTCTTTATAGAACCGCAGAGAAACACAGATGCGAGGTCGACTGCGCAGAAGCTTCTCAGCATAAATAATATCTCAGAGGTTTTTATCACTGACGGGGATTACGGATTTATTGCAAAAACAAATGTTTCTGATGATAGAACATTAGAATATATTGCTGATTCTATATCTTCCCAGGTCTCAAAGAGCTTCAAAAGACTCTGCAGCTATTACAAAATGAAAAAATAGGTATAACATCTTTAGGTGGCAGGGGTGTTGGATAAGCAGCAGCAGATCTGCTCAAACATTACCTCCGCTTATTACTGCAACGCTTTTGCCTTTCAAGTTTAGCTTCTTGAATCCTGCAATTGCTGCAACTCCTGCCATTTCTGCGATTAATCCATATTCTTTATAAAATGCCTGCTGTTCCTTTAACATTTCTTTTTCAGTCACGCTTACTGCTTCTCCATTGTTTTTCTTAAGCTTTTCAATTGCCATGTCCCCGAATGTAGGATACCCTACAGCAATCGCGTCAGCCATTGTCCTGGGTTTTTCATATTTTATATTTTTACCTGAATCAAAAGCCTTTACAAACGGGCTGCAGAGCTCTGCCTGCACACCTATGATTTTTGGGCTTTTTTTAATTGCTCCTGCATTTCTCATTTCATTAATTGCCTGAAGCATGCCATAAATTAATGTTGCATTCCCTATAGGGACTAAAATATTTGATGGCTCAAGTTCTTCAATTATCTCATATGCCACTGTTTTCTGCCCCTCTTTTCTATAGCAATAGTCTCCTGCAAGGAAAGCATTATTTTTTGCTGCATATCTTTCTGCAAATTTTTGTGCAAGGTTAAAATCGCCGTTAATTTTTGTTATGCTTGCATCGTGGGTGTCTTTTATATTCTTTATTTTATCATTGTTTGCGTCATTGCTTATGAATATTTTAGATTTTATATTATTCAGCTTTGCAAAATAAGCTATTGAAAATGCCATATTCCCAGTAGATGCGCATACTATTTCCTTATATTCATATTCAAGGCATTTGCTTACTTCTATAACTGATCCCCTATCTTTAAAAGACTTTGTAGGATTTTGTATCTCAAGCTTAAGAAAAAGATTAGGATTTTCATTGCTCTGCAGCAACTTTGTTCCTCCTACTGCATAGTGTATATATTTTGCATCAGGTAGCATGCCCTCGTATGCCCAAATTCCACTTTTTTCTCTGTTTCTGTTGAAATTGAATTTTTTGTATTTAACATCAAGAATTGCTCCGCATGCACTGCATATCTGACTTCTGTATTTTTCATCGAAACGCATTCTACATTTTGTGCATTCCAAAAAATATTTCATAAGTACGCACATTTGGGCTCAAGTGCCAGGATCATAGATGTGACATCCTCCCACCCGTAAACGGTGTGGGCTTCCTCTGCGTCATGCGATTATTGCATTTTGCAAAAGATGTATTTTATCGGTTCTCAGTTCCTCGAAAACTGCCTCCTTTTGAGGTCTTACATTCTCTTCCTGAGCGTGACTTTCCCTCTGTCCGAGGGTAGTTGCTCTGTGCAATATATTTATTGATGCGTTTATATCTCTGTCTATCTGCAATCCGCATCTGTTGCAGATATATGCTCTTTCTGAGAGTGGCATTTCCTGGATATTACCACAGTTGCTGCATTCCTTTGATGTATTTCTTGCGTCTACTTTTATTACTTTCATACCAGCACTTTCAGCCTTGTATGAAAGCATTTGCATAAATTTATTCCATGAAGCATTATAAATTGACTGTGCAAGATTATGATTTTTTACCATATTTTGAATGTGGAGGTCTTCTACTGCAAATGATGTGAATCCTGAATTTACCAATTTATCAGAAAGTTTATGCGCAAAATCAATGGATTGATTTGCAATGTACTCCCATTTCTTTTGTAATTGTTGTTTTGCCTTCTCTCTTCTCTTAGAGCCTTTGTGCCTTTTTGCGACAATCTTTTGCCATCTTGCTATATGTTTTTCTGCCTTCTTTTCGAACTTAGGTTTCTCTACTTTTGTTCCATCTGACAGTGCAATAAATGAGTCCAACCCCATGTCTATGCCAACAGGATTTGTGTCTTCAACCTTTGGAAGTTCTATCTCTCTTATCGTGGTGAATATTGCGTAGTGCTCTCCAGCTTTTCTCTTTATTGTTAGTGTCTTTATCTTGCCCTCTATTTCTCTGTGCAGTTCTATTTGCATGTTGCCTATTCTCGATACCCTCAGCATGTGCTTCTTGTTTTTCCTTTCAATCATAAAAGAACCGTTGTCTTGCGGGTAGGTTATACTATAATACCTGTCTCTCGATTTGAAACGAGGGAACCCAACCTTTACTTTTTTTTCTGATTTATTTTCTTTTACTCTTCTGAAAAAGTTTTTGTAAGCCTTCAGCACACGATATTTTATCTCGCATCTTACTTGCGAGTATAATTGCAAAAATTTTTTGTCTGCTTCTATCTCTTTAGCAGATTTGTTTAGAACTATTATTGAGATTTTTTTGTTTTCTTCTTTATATGCATTTATAGACTTTTCAAGAAGCAGGTTGTAGAATTCTTTTGAAAGTTTGAGTTGCAATTCTATCTCTGCTTCTGCTTTAGAATTTGGATATATTCTAAATTTATATACTCTTATGACATTCATATTATTTATATTATCATTCATATTTATATACCTTTATCCTATGACATTGTCCAATAATTATTTAAATTTGCATATAGTTTCCTCTGTTGTTCTTACTTTATAACTTATGCAATGAATTTGTTGTAAACTACTGCCTTCAAAAGCAGTTCTTTTTCTTTTATGTCTTTTCTC
>JAJYVI010000051.1 GCA_021792115.1 Microcaldota archaeon
ATATTTATAATAGGGATTGATGATGAGACAAAAGAGTATGAAGATGAAATAAGAGAGCAGTTAAGGAGCGAGATAAATAAGATTGAAAAAATGAATTACACTGTTAATTATCTTACGCTCAATATCAAAAGGAATAATAGATATTACCAATTAAATGCAAGAGTAAATTTAGACCATATGGGAATTATCTCATTGCATGTAGAGGAATATCTTCTTGACAAGGCAATGAAAAACCTGCTTTCACTTATTGAAAAGGAGCTTAAAAAGGAAAAAGGTCAAATGCTGACGTTAAGGAAAGTGGATAGAAATGAAGAGGAATAACGACAAGAATAGACTGCAGTCAAGCCTTGAGCTTCTTATAACCATCTCATTCGGTCTCATGATATTACTTCCAATAATTGTGATAGGATTTATGCAGATAACAAATTCTAATTCAACACTCTCAGCAACTGTTGCACAGCAAAGTTCAAATAAACTTGCAAGCGCAGCAGCGAGCGTTGCGAGTAGCGGACCTGGCAGCAAGGAGATGGTATTAATACAGATTCCTCCAAATATAAAATCTATACTTATAGGCAATAACACAAATGGTGTAGGGCACGAAATCAAAATAATAGTTTACACGACAGGAGGAAACAGCGATATCATATCATATACTCTTGTAAATGTGTCAGGAAACCTTGGCGCTGACACGCTGCAAGGCCAATATCTTGTCAATGTGTCAGACATGGGTCAATGCCCTTCTGAGCCATCTGTGCCATGTGTTTATATTTCAACCAAAACATAATCTGCAAAGAGTCGTGAAGCTATGAAGATACAAATATTCTTTTTATTAATCAGCATTCTCCTATCAGTTTCTATTATTACTGCAAATGCCTCATTCACAGTAACACACTTAAATACAACAGTCACGCTTAACAAAAATACAAGCGCAAAAATAACAGAAGTTATAAATATAAAAATAAGCAATGAATCCCTCAAGCAATACCAACTTGACAGAGTTGCACTGAATCTAAAGCTTGAAGAATGGCAGTCCCTGATAGGGCCAACCCTTGTGCAGCATATAATAAATACCCATTTTGGAGTAAGCAATTTCAGCTTTATACCTGGTCCTGTAAGCATACAAAATGGATCTAATGTTGCGCAACTGTACCTAAACTATGAGGTATTGAATGTAACAAGTGTAAAACAGATAGCCCCAAGAGCATTTTCATATAAGTTCAACAGTACTGTATTCAACTTTGAGCATGGAGTAAGCGGAGAAATACTTCCACCTAATACAACACTTACAATAAACTTGCCTGCTGGCGCAAGGAATATCTCTGTGTACCCTATACCTGACCTGCCTGCAAATGGGCTTGCAGACAAATTCAGCAATGTGACCTCATTATCATGGGATAATGGAGAGCCTTTATCAAAATTTACTCTTAACTTTGAACTTAATGAAAATATGCAAACAGAGGTTCTGTCTTTCTTTACAAGAATATATGACTATCTGGGATATACATCATATGTCATCATTATTCTCATAATTCTATTGTTTATATTTTACACTTATTTCAAAGCGAAATCCTGATATCCTCTCTATGGAGATGTAAATGCATGAATACGAAATAAAAATACTAGGTATATTGAAAAAGGATAGGCATGAAACTGATGCAGGTATAATCCGCAAATCAGGCATCAACAAGGATTCCGCAATGTGGGCGCTGCAGAACCTCAGCGAACAAGGGTTAATCCTGATAAAAACTAAAAAAATGTTTTCAGCAGTGCTTACAAAAGAGGCACTTAGATATATGGACGAATTTCCAGAGGAGAAAATCGCAAAAATGCCTGGCAGCATGGAAATTAGTAAAGAAATAGAGAATATGCCTGAGGGTAGTAATATTGGAATTATCTGGGCAAAAAAAAATAAATGGATAGAGATCAAAGGGAACAGCATAATACATATCGAACAGCCGCCCAAGGAATACTGGCAAAGGATGTTGCTAAATGAAATAAACAAGAAAAAAGAATTTGATGCTTTATTTATGGAAAAGAATAAACAAGGCATAGAAGCGCTTGTAAAGAGGAAGCTCATAGAAATTAAGGAAAAAAATATTATAGAAGCCATTGAGATAACAGAAAAAGGTCTTGAAATCGATGCCTCAGGCCATGGATCTGAAAATGAGGTAAAGGAGCTTACAAAGGAACTAATTAGTAGGTATTCTGATAAAGAGGAAATGAAATTCAAAAAATATGATATTAACGCAGATACAGAAAAGATATACCCTGCAAGGATTCATCCTTTAAGCATATTTATAAATAAAATAAGAAAAATATGGATTGAGCTTGGATTTAAGGAAATCTCAGGCCCTATTGTAGAGTCAGAGTTTTGGGTTTTTGATGCCTTGTTCTCACCGCAAGACCACCCCACGCGTGAAATGCAGGATACTTTCTTTTTATCAAACCCAAAAGAAATTGATATAGATGATGAAGAGCTGAAAAGAAAAATAAAAAATATGCATGAAAAGAATTGGAGAGGGAAATGGGAGGTGGAAATTGCAAAACATGCTGTATTGAGGACGCACAGCACAGGAGTTTCAGCACATTACATGCACAGCCTTGCAGATACCAATAAATCAATAAAATTGTTTACAATAGGCAAAATATTTAGGAACGAGACAATTGACTTTAAGCACCTTGCAGAATTTCATCAGGTCGATGGACTGATTATAGGTAAGGGCTTGGATTTCTCAAATCTGATCTTTACACTAAAAAGATTCTATGAAAGATTAGGCATAAATATTTCTATAAAGCCTGCATATTTCCCATTTGTTGAGCCTGGACTTGAAATAAACTACGTTGACAAGAGAACAGGAGAAGTTATAGAGCTCGGCGGGGCAGGAATAATAAGGGATGAGATAAAAAATGCGCTTGGGATACATGATAAGGAAGTACTTGCATTTGGCTTAGGCATTGAGCGCTTGATTTTTAGAGAAATACCTCTGGAGTCTCTTATTGAGCTGTACAAAAATGATGTTGGCTGGCTGAGAAATGTTAAACAGATAAAAGTGTAATGCATGGCTTCTATTAACTTCTTGCTAAAGGACCTTGAAGACCAAGGGCTTGACATAGGCTTGCTGGAAATCCTAGTGCCCAGGATAGGCATGGAAATTGAAAGGCATGACAGTAATGAAATAGTGATAGACATCACGCCAAACAGACCAGACCTTATGGATTTTACAGGATTTGTTAGAGCACTGAATGCGCTTGCGCCATCACTAGAAAGCAAAAAGCAAGGTGCGGCAACCCGAAAGCATGTTTATGAAATAAGCAACAAGCCGCTGGCAAGCTTACATGTAGACAAAAAAACAAAAAAGATAAGGCCTTTCATCAGCATGCTTATTGCAAAGGATGTCAACTTAAAGAACAGCCGGCTTCAATATTTGCTGAATTTTGCAGAAAAACTTTCAGACACACTTGGCAGAAAAAGGAAGAAGTTCGCAGTCGGCATATATGATTTCGATAAGATAAAGCCAGATATTTTTTACAATGCTGTGCACGATGCGAAATTTGCTCCTTTGGGAAGTAGCAATGAAATGAGCATTGCTGAGATACTTGATAAGCATGAAAAAGGCATTAAATATAAGAATATCTTCAAGTCAGTAAATGATAATGATTCTTTATTCCCTATCCTAAAAGACTCAGAGAAGATCCTTTCACTGGTGCCTGTTGTGAATTCAGAGCAGGCAAAGGTTACAGAAAATACAAAAAACATACTGCTAGATATAACAGGAACATCTGAGCAAGGAGTCAAGCAAGCAATGAACATTTTTATCTGCTCTTTTATAGATAGTGGGTTTGAAGTTTACCCTGTCAAGATTTACTATGGTAATAAAACAAGGGTAGCACCTTTGCTTGAACACAGACAAATCAAAATAAATACAAGGGAAGCATGTAAAAAACTTGGGATTAGCATTAGCAGCAATGACGCTGCAATGCTGCTTGAAATGATGGGGTATTCGACTGAGGTTCATGGCAATAGAATAATTGCACATATCCCTGAATTCAGAAGCGATGTATTCAACAGCCAAGATGTAATTGAAGACATTGCAATTGCATACGGCTATGGCAATATCACAGCAAAGCCGATAGAAGGAAACTTTGAAGGGGGCGAGGATAGAATAAAAAAACATATAAATGAGATTTCTACATTTATAGTAGGCCTAGGGTTTTCAGAAGTAGTAAACACTTATCTTACAAATGAAAAACTAAATTTTGAAAACATGCAGATCGATAGAGCAGTTAAAAAAAATACAATCAGCATACTCAATGCAAAGACAGAGGCGATAACAATGCTGCGCACAGATCTCTTACCAGGAATTCTAAGCAATTTGGGAGCATCGCTGACTGAAAAAATGCCTCAAAAATTATTTGAGATAGGAAGTGTTTTCTCGCTTGAGGCAGGAAATAAAGTGCAGGAGCAGCTACGCTTAGCATTTGCGAGCGAGCATGCGAAGGCAAACTTCTCAGAAATAAAAGCATCTGTTGACTCCTTACTTAAACTTATGGGAATTAATGATATTAATTTTAAAGAAGAAAAAAGCAGCATGTTTATAGAGGGTAGATGCGCAGCAGCAATGTCAGGAAATAAAAAAATAGGTACATTTGGAGAATTACACCCAAAAGTACTGAAGGCATTCGGAATTGAAGAACCAACTGTGGCTGCTGAAATAACAATACATGAGAAAATAGAATATCAGTTCAGCATCTGACTAGAGCTTCCATTCTGGACTTATTTTTCAGTAGAAACTATTATTTTTTAATAGAATTATGCATGCAATAAAAATAAAAAATGCCAGATAAGGTATTAGACGCCTATTTTTCTGCAGACAAGATCTAGTGGGCAGGTATTACATATAGGCCTTGTCTTGCAATAATTCTTTCCAAGTTCAACAAATTGGGCATGAAAATCTTTGTACAGCCTTAAATCTTTTTTAATATTGCTTTCAAAGTAGGTCTGTAATTTTTCATATTTTATATTTTCATCAATGCCATAAACCCTATGCATTATTCTTTTTGTATAGGTATCAATAACAAATTTTCTTTTACCTGCAGCATAAAGTATTATAGAATCAGCTGTTTCATTTCCTATCCCTTTCATAGATAGTAGTTTTTCTCTCAATGGCTCAGATTCTAGCGAAAACATGTTTTCCAGTGAACCATAATTTTTTAATATATCTGCAAAAATCTGCTTTAAATATTTCGCCTTTTGGTTTGAGAATCCAACGCTTTTTATTATTTTAGATAATGCTTGCTCATTGCATGATGAAATATATTTTATGTTCAAAGCATTGTGTTTTTTCATGTTTTTTATCGCTTTCTCGACGTTTTTCCATGAATTCCTTTGAGTAAGTATGGCGCCTACAAATATTTCAGTAGGAGTTTCACCAGGCCACCAGTCAAGAAATCCAAAATGATTTCTTAATTTCTTATATAACTCTTCAATTGGGATATCTTGTATCATGCATATCTAATTATTCGTGACATCCTCCCACCCGTAAACGGCGTGGGCTTCCTCTGGGTCATGCAATCACTGCATCCCGCAAAGGATGTGTTTTATCAGTTCTCAGTTCTTCGAGAACTGCCTCCTTCTGAGGTCTTACACTCTCTCCCTGAGCGTGACTTCCCCTCTGTCCGAGGGTAGTTGCTCTGTGCAATATATTTATTGATGCATTTATATCCCTATCCATCTGCATGCCGCATCTTATGCAATTGTATTCCCTCACAGATAGTGGAATATCCTGGATGTTGCCACAATTACTGCATTCCTTCGACGTGTTTCTTGCGTCTACCTTTATTACCTTCATACCAGCACTTTCAGCCTTGTATGAAAGCATTTGGATAAACCTGTTCCATGAAGCGTTTTGTATTGACTGTGCGAGGCAATGGTTCTTTACCATATTTTGAATATGCAGGTCTTCTACTACAAAAGAAGTATGCCCTGATTGCATCAATTTGTTTGACAAGTTATGCGCAAAGTCCAAGGATTGGTTTGTTGCATGCTCCCATTTCTTCTGCAATTGTAGTTTTGCATTCTCTCTTCTTTTTGATCCTTTCTTCCTTCTTGCTATTTTTCTTTGCCACCTTGCAATATGCTTCTCTGCTTTCTTTACAAACTTAGGTTTCTCTACCTTTGTTTCATCAGATGTTGCAATAAATGAATTTATTCCAAGGTCTATACCTACAGGGTTTGTATCTTCAATCTTTGTCAGTTCCATGTCTGTTATTGCAGTGAAGATTGCGAAATATTCCCCTGCCTTTTTCTTTATGGTAAGTGTCTTTATTTTGCCTTCTATTTCTCTGTGCAGTTCTATTTGCATGCTGCCTATTCTCGATACTCTTAGCATGCGCTTCTTGTTCTTCTTTACAATTATAAAAGAACCATTGTCTTGCGGGTATGTTATTGACTTATATCTGTCCTTTGATTTGAATCTTGGAAATCCTGCCTTCTTGTTTCCTTCTTTTGTTCTCCTGAAGAAATTTTGGTATGCCTTCATAAGCCTGAGTTCTATCTCGCATCTTGTCTGCGAATATAGTTTCAGGTATTTCTTGTCGTCTTGGATTATTTCCTTCACAAACCTGTTGAACTGAGCCATTGAAACTTTTGTCTCTCTGTTTTTATATGATTCGATTGACTTCTCA
>JAJYVI010000052.1 GCA_021792115.1 Microcaldota archaeon
AGACCATAATTAAAACATATATTTATATTTCTTTAAGAGTCTAATTAAATTACAAAATATTTTATATCTTAAGCTTTTTATTTATAAACAGATATCTACAATTAGTTACAAGACAGCAGAGGCTCAAAGCTATGCTGCTAAAATATTTAAATTAAATTTATGTGATACAGTGGCTCAATTTGGAATCCAGATTCATAGAAAATCTAAGACGAAAATAAATGGAAACGGAAAAAGACTGGTCTCTTTTCGTGATAAGCAGAAACAGGAAATTGGAAACTATTTTTCTGCAACAAAGCTAGATAAAAAGAACGTTGTAAAAAAGATGAGGGTACGCGGAGGAAAGGCTCATAGCGTGTTGAAAAAGGCAGGCTTTGTTAACTTGCTTACAAAGAGTGGATATAAAAAAGTTGAGATAAAGGGAGTACTGGAATCAAAAGACAACAGAAACTTTGCAAGGCAAAATATTCTTACAAAGGGAACAATCATAAATACAGACCTTGGAAAAGCAGTCATAACAAACAGACCTGGAAGAGAAGGAAACGTAAATGCAAAATTGCTGGAATGATGAGATGGCAGTGAGAGTCTACGAATGTGATGAAACAGAGATAAACTCCTTGAAGAAAATACTTGATTACGATCCATATACAGACAAAAGCATAGACATAAGCGAGATAAAGAAGGACAAGTTCGGAGACGTCATATTCAAGAGGCAGGAGTATGAAATAAAAAACGGCTCATTGCTTTCGCTTGAGAGCTCAAAGTATTTCCTTTATGTTAAAGCTAACGACGAATTTCTCAATAAGGCAGAAGAACTTTTTAAAGAGAGGTTTAAGACTGTAAGAAGGGCAAGTAATGAGATAGAAGCAAAAGTTATAGACTTTATCAAAGAGGAGGAATCAAAGGCAAATGAAGGGTTTGGATCAATATTTGGATAGTCCTAAAGGCAATCTGCAATATATTGATGGTATAGAATCCCTAAATATCTATTAACCAGTAAGTGAGAAAATGGAGAATTTATTTTGGATAGGCCATGCAAGCTTTTATATAAAAAACAAGGCGGGGCTCAATATATTCATTGACCCATTCAACATAAGCGAGGAGACTGCAAAAAACAAGGCAGATGTTATATTGATAACTCATGCGCATTTTGATCACTGCAGCAAAAAAGACATTGAAAAAATTGCGACTCAAGACACAGAAATAATTGCAGCACCTGGCTGCTTGTCAGAATTAGACTATAAAAAATTAAAAATTATACAGCCTAACGAATCGTTATCAGTAAAGGGAATAGAGATAGAGACAGTGCCTGCATACAATATAAAAAAAGAGCGCGTACAGTTTCATCCGAAGAGTAATAATTGGGTAGGTTATATAATAGATGTTGACGGCACAAAAATATACCATGCCGGCGACACTGACTTTATAGATGAAATGAATGGACTGAAGTCTAAAAATATAGAGTTTGCCCTTTTACCAATGGGAGGGACATATACAATGGACGAAGAAGAAGCAGTAGAAGCCGCAAAAGCGATAAACGCAAAGTTTATTGTACCTATGCACTATAAGAATCTTTTAGGAAAAGTAGGCTCAGAAAGAATTGAGAAGGAACTTAAAAATAAAAAAAGGGTTAATGCATTGATTCTGAAAGAGGTACAGGAACCCACATATTCATTTAATAACAGGTAGCTGGCGAGCATGATTCAATACTCTACTTTTATATTCAAGTATTGCTTTTCTTGTTGACGGCTCAAGATCAAGTTTAAGAGCTTTAGCAATGCTTACCCATGTATATTCCTCTGCTTCATCATTAAGGGTTATCTTGTCAGTATACTGCGAGGTACAGTAAAAATTAATAAAAAGGAGGTGCTTCTTCTTCCAGTAGGTTTTCTGGAAAATGAATTCATGCAAGGATAAGAAGTGTATATTAGATATTTTCATTCCTGTTTCCTCTTTTATCTCCCTCTTTAATGCATCAGTCATTTTTTCCCCGAGCTCTATGTGACCTCCTGGCATTACATATGTATTATGCCATTTATGGGATTTTACTAAAAATATCTCCTGTTTAGGATTAAGTATAAGGGCGCCGACTGTTGGTTCAGGATATTTACTAGCTAACTTTTGACTGCTCATATTAAAGATACTATTTTTGACTTAAATAATAAGAACAATATAAAAAGAATTATTACTACAGAGATGATTAATATATTCTTGTTTACCAACTTTATCTCTTTTACTTTATTCTCAAATGAAGCATAGACTGATTCTGATGGAGGGGCAGGCGCTGCTTGAGCAGCACCTTCAGGATTTGCATTATCTGTTTGACTCTGTGGCGTATTTTGCACAGCTGCAGATGGTGCGGTCTGCGGCTGCGCTTGGGTTTGAGGCTGCTGTGCAAGTCCTAATTTTACTTTGATAAAGCCTATCTCAGTAAGCATTATTTCAATGTTCGCATTCTTGAAGGTGTAAGAAATATAGTTTCCTTTCAGCAGCTTATACAGCCTAAATGCAAGATCAACAGGCCTTATGTTAAGAGTATTTGAAATATCTGTAATATCTCTTTTGGTTCCTGATAACTGCGTTAATATTTCCATATCTAGAAGATCAAACTCAGCAGTTGATTTCTCTTCTGCATCTTGCAGCAGCTGCTTTCCGGCATCTGTTAATTGAATTTTATTTTGGTCTGGAAAATTCACTGAAAAATCCACTAGTCCTTTTGTCCTCAATCCCCCAAGTATATTTGAAGAATCAAAAAAAGAGGCATTTATCTCAGCCCCAAATTTCTCAACAGGAGTATCAGGTTTAATTTTCATCAATGCAATAAGATCTATGAAATTAACATTGTCCATTCTTGACACCGATGTTCAATAAAAGCTAATTAGATTTAAATATTTGCAAGCATTATTATTTATCACCATAATTATAAATATATAACAGGTGATTCAATGAGCAAAAACAAAAAACCAAACATAGTGGATATAAATATGGCAAGACAATCCCTTGTTGAGGAGCTTCAAGCGCAAAAATGGTATGATGAACGCATAAATGCAACCAGCGACAAGTCCCTCAAGGAAATGCTGGCGCATAACAGAGATGATGAAAAAGAGCATGCAAGTCTACTTATAGAATGGCTCAGGAGAAACGACGCACCTTTTGACAAGGAGCTCGGTGAGATTTTATTCAAGAGCAAGGACCTTCCAGAGCTTTGGGACTGATATCAGACATTTAATGAAAGTGGTTTTGTGCATTTGATTACGTTTATTTATGACTCTGAGCTTGCAGAGTATATAGGCAAAAAAAGCTCAGAGGAAGGGATAGTGTTCTACAATAGAAGCTTTGACGGAAATGTTATTGTTGGGCTAAGTGCAATTGATCTTGAAAAAAAGATCCATAATGTTGCACAGGCAATGTTAATGGCTAATAAATTTGTAATCAGCACAAAAAACATAGACAAAACATTTGGAGAGCTTATAATAGGGGCTGAACTCTGCGGAAAGCCAGTAATATTCACAGATGACAATAATATAGAAAAAATTGTCTCTGGGCTAAACCTTAATTATACAATATCAAACAAAGAAAATATCTTAAGTGAAATAATAGCAAGAGCAGCAGACGCAGAAACTGGCGGACAGAGCTATACCAGAATAGACATAGATGCGGCATTTAATGTAAAGGGCATAGGCTGCGTAGCTCTCGGAATTGTTACAAAGGGGGCTGTAAATGTGCACGACACCTTGTTTCACTCCTCTGGCAAGCAAGTGCTTATAAAATCAATTCAAAGCCAGGACATAGATATCAAAACTGCTGGGATTAACACACGTGTGGGATTGGCATTAAAAGGCATTGACAGTGATGACATAGGGAAAGGAGATTTAATTACCTCTGAAAAGGTAGGTACTGCAAGCAGCATTGAAACTGAATTCAGAGCAAGCAGATTTGTAGGTGAAAATGTAGAAAGCGGCGGAAGGTATGTGTTTATATCTAATTTTTCATATAGAACATGCCTTGTTGAAAAAGTTGATGGGAACCACGCAAAAATAAGCTTTGAAAAGCCTATTGCGATACAGAAAAATGATGCTTTCTTACTTTTAAGAAATACTGTTCCAAGAATATTTGCCAGGGGGACTGTTTTATAACGGAAATAATAAAATTCCGCTATTAGATAGCTAAACAAAACATTTTTAAATATGTCTATTCATAATAATTATTAATTTACAAAGATCGTAAAGAGAAAACTGGTCGCCTTGCCAGTGCCTTAGGCACTGGCCTTTTCCTATTTAATTCCGCAATAAAATCTTGCTTTAGAGAGAGGCTTATTTCTTAAGTTTTATCCGTTGATTAAAGTCAGTGTCCTTGTGCAGTTTTGGGTTCAAAGGGTTTATATTTTTGCTGAATGGCCATCCACTAAATTTGCTAAGGTCAGAGTCTGCCTTGTCCGAAATCATGAGATTTTTTGCAGATCTGTCCTTTATTATCATAGAAAATGCAAGCGCAGCCTTTGACAGCTGCCTTTCCATAGTCCCAAGATGTACATTTATAAGTCCAAAATTTGGCCTGTAATCATTGAACCATTCATACCCATGTAGGAATGACCAATAGAAGTAGCCTTTGATTCCAACCTGCTTATTTTCAATAGCATCCTCTACAGCTCTCAAGTGCTTGACAAGATAAGCTGATTTAATATCCGCATTTGTTGTAGATATGCCATTTTCAGTAATTATCACAGGTTTGCTATATCTTGAATAAATTCTGCTTGCAGCATCTACCAGCGCATCTGGATTTATCTTATATTTACCTAAAAACATATTTTTTAGAGAAACATAGTAATTAATGCCTATAAAATCGCTTCTTTCAGCACTATTGTCTATAAATATTCTATTGACTGCCATGGCTGCATTCTGAAGAGGTCTTAAAACAATATTAGCATCAATATTAGAAGAAACTGCATTGACAGAGCCTACCTGCGAGCCTGCAGAATTTGCCTTAATAATTCCGTAAGACTTTGAATGCATATCTGAAACATTATTTAAAGCTCTTAGCATTCCAAATACATCACACTTATGGAAAGGAGGGAATTTTGCTGCAATGTATGCATTATATAGATAAAAGACAGGCTCATTAAATACAGCAAAATAATCTATGCTTCTGCCGAATTCCTTGCTTACAAAGTCTACATATGCCAAAAACTTATCCTTTACATATGCAGACTCCATGCCTCCATACTTATGTATCCACTCTGGATTTGTGAAATGGTGCAGCGTAACAATTGTTTTAACATTGTACTTCTTTAGTTCATCAAAATAGGCATGGTAAAACTTGACTGCCTCGGTATCAATAAAATTTTCATGTGGCTCTATCCTTGCCCATTCAAGATTGAATCTGAAGCCTGTTAATCCTATTACATCAATGTACTGCAGGTCCTCTTTAAAATACTCTTTGTGATTTACAGAGTAAATCAACGGCATATCGCATCTAGTTCCGCCAAAATGCTGGTAATCACTAAGATTGCTTCCAAAAATAAAATCATCAGGGAACATGAAACTCAACGCATATTGATATGTATCAAACATTATATTTTTTATTGCGGCCGATTATTAAATCTTAAGACTTAAAAAATTTTATGACAAACTATAATTAATTTTAATGAACTATTAGATATATAATAATTTTATACAGTTCTCTAGCTTATATAGAGCTTATATAAAGGGCATAATTGCGCTAATAATCTAGCCTGGTAGGATATCAGCTTCCCAAGCTGAATGCCCGGGTTCAAATCCCGGTTGGCGCATACTGTACGAGTAAATATAGCTAAATAATAGAATATATAGAATGCAAAAACTATAGAGTAGTGTAAAGGAGATAATATGCAAAATGAAAATAATAGATTTCAGGAACTTGAAGATAAGGCTGACCTTAATAGGATAAATGGGAATCCCAAGAAAGCATTTGAAGGATATACAGTGCTGCAAAATTATTACCATTTAAATAAAAATGTTGAAAAAGAAAGGAGCATTGCAAAAAAATTGATTAGAGCGCACATAGATATTGCTGAACAATACCTAGAAGAGGAGAAGAAGGTAAATAACGGAAACATTAGTATGATAAAAAAAGCAGTATATGAATTAATTGATGCAATTGACATATCTCAGAAATATGGCTATAAATCAACTGCTGAAAAATTATACAAAAATGCGACAGGCATATGTAGATCATATAAGCTAGTGGCATTGGAAAAAGAGATTGAGCATAATCAGATAGCAACTACAGAGAAGATATATGGAAATAAAAAGAATGTTTATTTCTAAAAGCTCATCAAAATTTCATTAGTAAATTTAAATAAATAAAGCATCTGCAAAGGAAAATTTATAACTGCTGCAAATTATATAGCAATAAAATGTTTTAACAGCAATACGAATATAAATGATGCCACCGTGCTCAATATAATTAGCATCACCCAGGAATAAATTATACTTACCATTGTTTTTTTGATTAGTAGCCTATATTTATAGCTGAATGCAGTGCCATAAAGACTTGTTACAAATATTTGAGTATTTGAAAGTGGCACTCCTA
>JAJYVI010000002.1 GCA_021792115.1 Microcaldota archaeon
TGCACTCGGCACGTACTACCCTCTTGATGTGGTCCCAAGCTGCAGCATGCTGCCTATACTACAAAGAGGAGATCTTGTTGTTTTATCTGGTAGATTGCATAATATAAATGCGCCTGTAGTAAATGTCACACAAAGCATGTATTCGTCTTTTATAAAAAATTTCAGCACAAATGAAGTTCGTGAATGCGTTGCATATAATTATTCTTCGCATAGCATAGACCAGTTTTTTAACCCTGGCGATACAATAATTCTAGTGCAATTAAATGACTCTACAGGAAGATATTCCATAGTCAACCAGAACCAAAGCCTTATAAAATATTACTGTGGCACAAGAACTATAAAATATTTCAATGGCACTGCAAGGCAGGTTGCATATACTAATTCAATCAAAATTGGAGACAGAATAATAAACACAGACGCAAACAATACTGTCATTGTTTATAAAACAGTTCCAAATGATTCTTTTTACAGGATGGGAGACACTTTTATAGTGCATAGAGTTTTTGCAATAATCAATGTATCTGGCACTTATTATTATCTTACAAAAGGAGACAACAACCCTGCATTGGACTTGCAGTATGGAAACTACCCTTCAAATGCTTCCTTTATAGAAGGGAAGGTCATTGCAGCAATCCCATATCTCGGCTATCTCAAGCTTGTGCTCAGTCGCAGCATTGAGGAGCCTTATGGGTGTAATTTTACAACCATTCACAGGTCTAATTTCTCATTGACATAGCTTTTAGACCTTATTTATTCTGTAATATGCAGACACTATAGAAAAATTAAGAGAAGTATTTATAAATTTTGAATTAGTATAATTATATATATTGTTTACTATATTATATATCATATATCTTGTTTACTATATTATTTTTTATTTGTATTATATTTTTATTATATTTTTAGATTAGATATTTTTTAATCCATAAATTATTATTTCTTATATTCCCTAAATTTGCGCAAATGGTGTTTTCATGGTTAAAGACTTATCAAAAGAAATAAAGACAACAGATGAAATAAAGGTGTCCAACAAACTTATCGATCAGATAATAGGGCAAAAAAATGCTGTTGAAATAATAAAAAAAGCAGCAAAGCAGAGGAGGAATGTCCTTCTTATAGGTGAGCCGGGCACAGGCAAAACAATGCTCGCGCAGGCAATGTCAGAGCTTCTTCCTGTAACTGATCTTGAAGATGTGCTTGTATATAAGAATGTCAATGACGAAAATATGCCTCTTATAAAAACAGTAAAAACCTACCCTGATCAGGAAAGTATGAAAAACCACGAAGGGCAAGGAAGATTGATACTGCAAAAAGAAAGAATGAAAAATAAAATGTCTGTTGGGAAACAGGGTTCAATTGCAGGACCTATTGTAATTGCAATTGTTATAATACTTACAGGTCTTACTTTTACAGGATTTATTAAGGGTTATGAGCTTGTTGTTTTTGCAGCGCTTATACTCGGCATATTCATATTTGGATCAATATTCCTTTTTACATCAGGCCTTACTAAACGCATGATAATGCCAGGAATGCAGGATTACAATGAGCCAAAGCTTATTGTTGATAATACAGGGATGGAGCATGCTCCTTTCATAGATGCGACTGGTTCAAAAGCAGGCTCACTTTTTGGCGATGTCAGGCATGATCCTCTGCAAACAGGAGGGCTTGGCACTCCTGCTCATCTTAGAGTTGAAAGTGGAGCCATACATAAAGCGAACAAAGGTGTTCTCTTCATTGACGAAGTTTCAAGTTTAGATCCAAAATCTCAGCAGGACCTGCTTACATCAATGCAAGAGCGCAAGTACCCAATAACCGGACAGAGTGCGATGAGTTCGGGCGCGCTCGTGAAGACCCAGCCAGTCCCAGCAGATTTTATCCTTGTTGCAGCAGGTAATCTCCAGGATATAAAGAATATGCATCCCGCGCTGCGGTCAAGAATACGGGGCTATGGATATGAGGTATACATGGATTCTACAATGGAGGATAATGTAGAAAATAGGAATGCGCTTGTACATTTCATTGCCCAGGAAATAAAAAAAGATAGCAAGATACCAAAGTTTGATCAAGGTGCAGTGCAGGAGATAATTAATGAAGCAAAAAGAAGATCTGGAAGAAAAAATAAACTTACTCTTATATTGAGGGACCTAGGAGGCATAATACGCGCTGCTGGTGATATCGCAGTTGAAAACAAAAAAGATGTTGTAACAAGAGCAGATGTCCTTAATGCAAGGAAGTATGCATATCCTATAGAGTCGCAGGCAATAGCGCAGTCTATAGAGTATAAAAAGGATTATAGAGTATTTAACACATCCGGGTTCAGCGTAGGCAAGGTCAATGGCCTTGCAGTAGTTGGCGGGTCAGTGTTATCTTCAGGGATAATCGTTCCTATTGTGAGCGAGGTTACGCCAGCAAGTTCAAGGTCAGAAGGCAAATTCATACCGACTGGTAAACTCGGGAAGATTGCCAATGAAGCAGTAAAGAACGTAAGTGCTGTCATAAAGAAACACATGGCAAAGGATGTTGCTAGCTATGACATGCATGTACAGTTTCTGCAGACTTACGAAGGCATAGAAGGGGATAGTGCGAGCATATCAGTTGCAGTAAGCATAATAAGTGCGATGGAAGGCATTCCTGTTAATCAATCAATCGCAATGACAGGCTCGCTTTCCGTCAGAGGAGATGTACTGCCTGTCGGAGGGGTTTCAAGCAAGGTCGAAGCGGCTATAAATTCTGGGATTAAAGAAGTAATAATCCCTCAAAGCAATATAGATGATATAAGCCTCAGTAAGGATATGCTGAATAAGATAAAAATAAAGCCTGTCAAGACCCTTGCACAGGTAATAAAATATGCTTTGAAAGACACAAAGAGAACAAGAGAGATTATAAAGGAGCTTGAAAGCGAGACATAATCATATATTTGCTGCTTTCGTGCTTAAACTCTTTATAATCTGGTATAAACTTTCACTATTTTTTGTTTTCTTATTAATTTTCTTTTTTTTGTTCATGTAATAATTTTGTTTTCTTATTAATTTTCTTTTTTTTGTTCATGTAATAATTTTGTTTTCTTATTAATTTTCTTTTTTTTGTTCATGTAATAATTTTGTTTTCTTATTAATTTTCTTTTTTTTGTTCATGTAATAATACTTTTATAGCTTCAGCATATATTTTCTGTGCTGTTTCTAAGGCTTTAGAGACCGGATCAGTGTTGTAAATAAAATAATTCAATCTCTTTTAAATTCAAGTGCAAGTAAGTTTTGCTTTATTCTTTCTTTTACATCATACATGAATGGCTCTATGCCAAACTTCTCTGCAATATCTCTCATTTGTCTAAGAAGAAGTATTGATTTATAAGGATTTTTATATTTTATGCTATCAACAATAAATTCCTGTGCATTTATAGTAATAGATGCAAACAATCTTGTCATTTCATTATTTTTATATTTTCCATCATTACTATAGAATAAAGTAAGCTTTTTTGAACTTTCCATCACATTTTCTAAATATGCTATATCTCTGTGCTCTCGGTACTCTGCAAAATTCTTATAAAGATTAACCAAATGATCAAGAATCTGCCTATTACTTTCGTGATCCATTGCTTCATAAATTGTGTATTTTAATTTGGAATACAAATCAAATGCATTTTTCAATTTTCCTCCTTTCTGCTGAGTTCCGTCATCTCTATTTATAACTTTTATTTTATTCATTTTACCACTGTTAAGTTTAAACCAAATATTTATATTTTTATTTATGGATAATTTATTCTAAATTATTAAATTATTATAAATTATTATTATAAATTATGTTAACATATTAAGTCACTATCTGATATATTAATTTAGTGCTAATAGTTTAATGTTTATAAGTTGCTAAAATAATACTTAATTTTTAAAAATTTCAAGTAATTAATCTATTATATCATATTCAGAAGAGATAAAAACATAAGGTGTAAAAATGACAGAAAACAAACAAGAGAACCAAGTAAATAACATGGGAGAGGAAAACATAATTTATGTTGGAAAAAAGCCAGCAATGAATTATGTTTTGGCAGTTGTCACGCAGTTTAACAACGGCATGAAGGAAGTGACGATAAAGGCAAGAGGAAATGCGATTTCAAGAGCGGTTGACGTAAAGGAGATCGTTGTGAATAGGTTTCTTCCTGAGGTAAAGGAGACCGCAATAAGGACTGCATCAGAGCAACTTACAAATGAGGACGGATCTACTTCAAAAGTAAGTGCAATACAAATTACGCTTGCAAAGCCTTAATGATGCAATCGCTGTTTTTCTTTTTTTATTTTTTATTAATTTATTTTTATTAAGTATTTATTTTTTAATTTGATGACTCTTTAATTTTAGAGCCTCTAATTGTAGAAGAATTTTAAGTTGCATTACTGTTATGTTTTTGCTGTGCAGATAATATGTTAAGAAATTATTATATAAAAGACCTAAATGAATCTCTTGATGGAAATGAGGTTGTGCTTGCAGGTTGGGTTCATGAAGTAAGAGCATTGGGTAAAATTACATTTCTTATTCTTAGGGATAGAACGGGTCTTGTGCAGACGATAGGTAAGGTAGGGATAACAGATAAATCAATTCTTGATGCGATGAACTTGCCAAAGGAAAGCGTTATCCAGCTGAGAGGATTACTAAAAATAAATAAAGAAGCAAAAAACGGCTTCGAGATACTGGTTACAGAGATAAAAAACTTGAATCCTATTGCTTCATTAATACCTTTTGAGGTTACAGGAAAAGTTGATGCAGACCAAGATGTGAGGCTTGACTTTAGATATATAGACCTACGCAGAATCGAGACAACAGCAATATTTGATATACAGTCTGTAGTACTCGATTCTTTCAGAAATTCTCTTTCATCAAAAGGTTTTCAGGAAATACGCACGCCATGCATGGTGGAGGAGGCGACAGAAGGGGGAGCAGATCTTTTCACTATAAACTATTTTGATAAGAAGGCATATCTTGCGCAATCCCCTCAGTTATATAAACAACTTGCAGTGATAGGAGGTATGGATAAGGTCTTTGCAATATCTCCTGTTTTCAGAGCAGAAAAATCAAATACAAGCTATCATCTGACAGAAATAACCCAGATGGACATTGAAATGGGATTTAGTGACCATAATGATGCAATGCATATTTTGTCAGAAGTCTTTATAGATATACTCAATAATGTTAAGCAGAGGAACAAAAGATCCCTTGAGATCCTTGGCATTGACTTACAGATACCCCAAGTAAACATAATAACATATTCAGATGCTATTGAAAAATTAAAGGAAGCAGGGATGCAGATAAAATTTGGGGATGACTTTAATAGAGAGACAGAGATGGGAATCTCAAATATATTCGGTGATGCAGTAATCGTAAAGGACTTCCCTACACAACTAAGGGCTTTTTATTCAATGCCTCAGAAAGAGGATCCAAAGCTTTGTAACAGCTTTGATTTTATATACAAAGGGCTTGAAATATCAAGCGGTGCGCAGAGAATTCATAAAAAGGACTTGTTAAATAAAATTCTTATAGATAGAGGTATGGATCCAAAGAAATTTGAATTTTATACAAATGCAATGGGATGTGGAGCTCCGCCACATGCAGGGTGGAGTATAGGGCTTGAGAGACTAACTATGAAGTTAACAGGCCAAAAAAATATAAGGGAAGCATCATTATTTCCAAGAGATCCAAAAAGACTAAAACCATAATGTGTAGAACTGATTCAAATGGCAAAATTAAACAAGAGAAAATTAATATATGTTGTAGATAATTTATTCTCTCGCCGCAAAAATGTCATAAAAAAAATAAGACCTGAACAGTTAGAAACTATGAATTTGTTCCCTAAGTTTCATAACCTACTTAAAAATAAAAAAATAAACTGTATTACTCATATGAAAGATTTTGATGGTATAGGAAGTGCAAGTATTATAGAGAGCAATTATAGAAATAATATTAATAAAATATTTTTCACTGATTATCGAAAGCAAGAAATAGCAGATCTAATAAAAAGAACTAAAACACTTAATAACAGTGTAATAATAATAAGTGACATAGGCATTAATAGAGATTCAGTTCCTGAGATATTAGGCATGTTGAGGAACTTTAAGAAAAATAATAATATTGTTATATGGCTTGATCACCATGAATGGGATCTTGTTTTTGCAATGGAAATAGCAGAAAACTTGGATTTTCTTGTTTGCAATGAGAATGAAATAAATTGTGCTACTAACATAGTTTATACCCTGCTCGGTAAAAAGACAAAAAAGGCTGAGCAGCTGGTGCATATGGTAATGCTTGGCGATCTGCATAAGCAAGCTAAAGGCGTGACTGAGAAAATACTGCAAAAAACAGGGTATGTTATTTCTCAAATCTGTTTTCAGAAAAACGCATCAAGAAACTTAAGAACTCTTGTAGACTATATATCAAACTATAATTTGAATAATAATTTTATAAATAAGTTCTATAGAGGCTATCTGGAAGATGCAAAAAATAACACCATCCTTTTGCGTAAATATATGGTTGAATTTACTGCTAAAAACAAGAGATTTGTAGTTAGTTTTAGCAAAAATCTCCAATCATCATTTGCAGGGTATTTTCTTTTAGATAAAACAGGCGCAGACGTGTCTATTTTTTACAATTCCTCTACAAGCACGGTACATCTTAGGGGAAGAGGCACAGAATGTGCTTCGTTTGCAAAATATTTCCACGGTGGAGGACATCCTTTTGCTGCAGCATTCGAATATAAAAAAATAAATATAATCCATAAGAAAGACAGGGATAAAGCTATCATGGCGTTTGAAAAGGCAGCTGAAAAAATTTATTAACAAAGTGTAATATTAAATTAAATAATATATAATTTAAATATACAATTTAAAAGAGCTATAATGGAAGAAGTAACAATTAATCTTGATAGACCTAACGAGGCCGCATTTACGCATATAGTAGACGAGATTAAGCAAGGCAAGGTAATAGCTATTCCTACAGATACTGTATATGGGCTTGCAACTTCTATAAAATCTGATACAAATATAAAAAGAATATTTGAGATAAAACAAAGGGATGAAAGAAAGGCGATACCTGTTTTAGTAAATTCAATAGATATGGCAAAGTCTATCGCGAAGATCAGCAAGAGTGAAATGGAAATTATTCAAAAAGTTTGGCCAGGTCCTATTAGTATATTATTTGTAAAGCGTAAAAAAGTATCAAATGTGCTAACTTCAGGCAAAGATACAATAGTGCTTCGTATTCCTAATGATAAATTCTTGAACATTCTTCTTAATTTAATAAATGAGCCAATAACAGCAACGTCAGCAAATATATCGGGTGAAAACTCTTTTACAAATCCAGAGGATTTGATTGCAAGGTTTAAAAAAGAAAAGAGCCAACCAGATATTGTGGTAAAAGTGGTTTCGAATATACAAAAACAACGCAAAAATAAGCCATCAACACTAATTGCGATAGTAGGCAAAGGACATGATACAACAGTTTCTATACTGCGCGAAGGATGTGTAAGCGAAGAAGAATTACTTAATATCATCAATAATAAATAACTAAATAAGCTTATAAAGTTTATAATTTTATTTTTATTTATTTTCTCTGTTGTTAAAAAATAATATCATTAATATTGCAAATAGACTTATTGCAGCTGTTCCGAATGTCTCAAGTACCGCTGTAGAAACAAAATTTTTTATTATTTCTGCGCATGCAATTGCAGCAACTGCAAGAAGCAGTATAATAACTCCTTGTTTTTTGCTTTCTAATAATAATCCTATACCTAGTGTTATTATTGCTAATCCTGATTGAATAAAAAAATAAACAGAAACAAAATCATGAGGATAAGTTCCTCCATGGAAGACTCCAATAAGTGCAAGAAAAATTGCAGCAATCATTAAAAATGAACTCCCTGCCTCTTCTATTTTATTTTTTGAGTATACTAATAATCCTATTGCAAAAATAAATAAAAGGAGTGCTGTTAATATCAAGCCTGTATTATAGACCCATGGATAATTAGCTCCTTTTGACCCTAACTGGCTAAGAGCGCCACTAAAAAAATTAAATTCAGGATTAATAATAATTGCGCTCAAAATCCAGATAAAGGCAGATAATATAGCAAAAATTCCAAATAGCAATAAAATCTTCTTATTAATTTTTGGGATGACCTCTGCAGTCTTTTTATATCTCTCCATAAAACCTACAATTTATTTATATTCTTATTTTTAGAGCCTGCAAGTCTATGTTTACTATACATGCTATACATACTATAAATTATATTTACGTATATTATTTTACTTATATTATTGTTATATTCTTATTTTACATTTGCAATATATCTGAAATAACATTACTATTATTAATCTCATTAATGCAGAATACCTTAACCTTTTTGTCAATGCCTCCAATGAATTCTTTATATAATTTAAATGCATCCAAATTCACTATTACTGCAACTGCATCAAATTTCCTAATCCTATTCTCAATCATCTCTTTTGTGCTGATGATATTTTTTCTTCCTGTTTCATATTCGACTGCAATCTTCTTATCACTCACATATGCAATGATGTCTGGTCCGTAATGTCTACCGTAAATATAATTTTTTATTCCTTTTGATTTTAAATATTCATTAATTATTCGTACGTATACTTCATGTTCAATACTCAAACTGCTATTATGCAGCATAAACCATTCTTCATTATGGTCCTTATCATCATTTACTGTAAATTTATCTATAATTGGCATTGAATATATATTTTTGATTTCATAACAATCAAGAAATGATTCTAGTTCTTTTTTTCTTATAGGATTTTTAAGAATTCCGTAAATTTTTGCAGTATCTAGTATTTTACAGCTGTTCCTATCATTTGCAATATTCAAACTCTCTCCATCAATTAGCCTATTATTGCCATTGCCCTTGATGGCCTTTAATTTATTTATCTTTTCTAAAACTATTTTTATGTTGTTAGTATCTACTACAGTAGTAAATCTAATTTTTGTACTCATTACCATAGCCTGGTTTACTTTCATGTTGAAAAGCCTATCCTTTATCATTGCTCTTTTAGCAGGATCCCCTCCAGAAAAGAGATCAGATACATAATTAAGGTCCTGCGGTTCTGTAATGAAAAAACTAATAAATGTTGAAACATTAGATATTATCTGTCTATTTAAGTCGGCAAGCCTATGCATTACTATTATAAGTCCTATTCCATATTTTCTTCCCTCTGTTATTAACCTACTTATAAATGCATCTGCAAGCTCCATTATAAGTTCTGATTCATCAATGACAATATATAAGCGCAGGCCAGTTTCCTTGCTGTTTTCATGCATAGTATAATAAAGCCTTTTGATCAGCTCTGAAATATAAATTCTCTGCAGTTCTTTCGTGTTCAATGATTCAAGGGAAATGGAATTTATTCCTTTTTTTAGATTAGATAGGCTGCCAGTATTTTTTGAGAATACTTTGTTATTGATTATCTCTATTCTTTCCTTTAAGTGTATAAGGCTGTTTTTTTCACTTAATGTCTTTGCGTTGTTTATGAAGATCTCAAGCTCTTGCAGTAGATTATAGAATGTTGGTACTGATTTTATATAACTTGATTCCCTGTTTGGCGCGCCAAGCTTCCTATAAGTATACCACATACATTGGCTAAGTTTTAGAGTCTGTAGATATCCAAGGCCGAAAACATCCTTGAAAAGCTGTGATAGCTGATTAATGCGTTCATTTATAGTAAGTCCATTCAATTCGAATAGGTTGAAGCCAAGGTTGTCTATGCTATATACAGAGCCGCCAAGCTCCCTAACAATAGCTTCGTGTTCATTGTGTGCATCAAATATGATTGCTGCTTTATCGCTTCTATAAATGTCTGCAAGCATTGACTTTACAAGAGTACTTTTCCCAAATCCACTCATTCCATTGATAATTATATGGGAGTTTGACTCTAATTCTGGAAATATAACTGTCTTTTCATGTATCTTTTTCCAATTTAATTCAGATGCTAATGTAGGGGTTAACTGCCTCCCAGAATAAAACAAATTTACTGTTCTTGATTTTTGAAGTACTTGTCTAGCCTCGCCTATTTGAAACTGCAATTTCCAGTGGTTACCAGGATTTTTTGGCATAGGATTAAAAGCATTTTGCAATATAACATATAATGATCCAAAAATTGGCTTAAAATAAAAAGCAAACTCTTTTATTTTATTAACAACAATAATTTTTGTTTGATTTAGTTCATTCATGCAACCACGCATAAAAATAACATGTGCGCTTGGCAGCGCGAGGAATAGCTTAAATCACACTGAATTTAAATATCAATGCCAAGGTGGCGGAGTCCGGTAACGCGCCGGTCTTGAGTTTTTAAAACATCAAGAGCTGATCTAATGATGCAAACAAGGCAACCGGTTTCCTTCGGGAAGTTTGGGTTCAAATCCCAACCTTGGCGTATAATATTTTGTTTGATTCTATAAACGAATATTTTAATACAGAGAAAAGATTACAATGAAAAATGCAAAATATCCTCTCTAAACCTAAATCTTAATAAAAATATTATAATAAATAATAAATATTCTAATAAAAACAGCAAGAAAATTGAGGAAATGGACAAAATAAAGACAAATATCAATGCAATAAATACATATCCTAAGCTTATACTCTCGATTGCATTTTTGGAGTTTATTTTGAGTATGGTATTTTATGTAATTGGGCATTTTTCAAATAACTTATATGTTCGCGGAGTTGGAGTGGGGCTAATAATAGCATGGGCAACAACTATTCTGGCATACCTCATTGTAAGGAATAGAGCATAATGCTATTGCATATTTTCTAGATAGGAAAGAGTATGAATATCCCAGCTATTATTTCATGCAGTAAGATGCATGCCTGTTTGTATTAATAAGTTTACTTGCTTTCTTAAGCATTAACATTATTATAGCTCTTTAATTCCTTTCTGCTTGTTGCTGTTTTACTACTGATGCATTAAACAAATTTTTGTATTTATTTAAGCCTAAACAAATATTCAATTATTTATTATCCTATTTCTCTAATTTATACTGCTCTATAACTGCTCTTATAAGTGGATCATTCGCCTTTGTCTTTGATAACTCCTCTAAAAACATGTTTGGATTTTTCTTCCATTCCAGAAATTTTTTAAAGTGCTTTTGCAGTGTCTCATATACATTTTTCCCAGGCTGTGCCTTATCAATTTCTGAATAAACTTTTTGGTTGTTGATAACCTGTCTTAATCCTATGAATCCTATTGCAACTCTTATTATTTCAGGATTTACTCCCTTTTCTGTTGCATATGCGCGCCTGTATAACTCCAACTGCCTTCTATACTCACTTGAATTTCCTGTGCTCCTGCTTGTCTTCCAATCTACTAATAGGTAATCATTCTTGTTCCTAAAAATTGCATCAATATATCCTTTAAAATACATTTTATCATCTGTCCCTACTATTTTGTTCAATGGTATATATACCTGATGCTCAGCCTCAACGAACTCCGGGTATTCCTTCTTTATCTCATTTATCAGTTTCTTCGCATTTTCAAAGAACGGCATTTCTTTTTCTTCAAGATTTACCTCTTTACAATTTAAGTAACTTTGAATCGCGTCATGTACATTGCTGCCAAGGTTTGTTGCAAAGGTTTCCTCTCTCAATTGCAGTATGTTCTGTATGAAATAATCATAAGGCTCTATATTTAGCTTTGAGAACGAAATATGCTCTATGCTTGCAAAGTGGTCCTCAACAAATGACTTGAGCCATGCTGTGTTTGTTTCTAGCATTTTCCGTGCCTCATCATAGTTTCTATTAATGAACATATTGTATGCCTTCTTCTGCCTTTCCTCAAAAGTGGCAGAAATATTCTCTGCTTCTATTTCAAGATAATTAGAGTGCTCATTTAAGTAATCTCTTCCGCTTTCTGCAATTATATATAGTTCATTTTTTGCTCTTGTATATGCCACAAAATCTATTCTGAGTTGTTCCTCATCCAATTCGACTGTTTCTTTCTTCCCATCTGCTTCAAGTATCTTTTCAATAACATAATCATAGAAGTTGCTATTGTTCCTTGTTTTCTTTGTCCAATATATTACTTTATCATATTCCAGCCCCTTTGCCTTGTGCACTGTGCTAAGCGTTATCTTTGCATCTTTTTTTGCTGTCGAGCTTAGAAGATCAGTAGCTTCAAGATAATGAAGGAAATTATCAAGAGTCTTTTTTCCTACCAATGTTAGTGCTTCTTTAGAAGACTTTTGAAGTGCCTCTGCGGCAAGAAGGTATTCCTCGCCATATGAGATGCATATTGGAAATATCTTATCTTTAAAGAGCTCTGCTATAGTTTCTAAGTCTTTTTGGCTCTCTTTTATTTTCTTGAATTCTGGACATTCAGTATAAATTTGATCTATGGTAAGCCCTTTTTTCGCGCTCAGCACAAATGCTTTTTGAAGGCTTATAGGGAAAAATGGCGTAAAGAAGGCATTTTTTATATCCTCTATACTGGTGCTGAAGACTGCTTTGAGGAAGCGTATTATGTTCTCTTTTGCCTCTAGTGATGAGGCAACATGAGTTGAAGAGAACTCAATATTCCTGTTTTCTAGCTCTTTTGAGAGCGCTATTATCTGCGCATTTGTCCTTACAAGCACAGCTATTTTATCTTCATGTTTAACTTTGTTCAGAAGTGAGCAGATCTTTCCAATGGCATCGTCTCTTTCTGCTTCTATTATCATTACCTTTGGGCCTTGCAGTCCTTTATAATTCCTTAAACCTTCAAGCTCTGCTTTTGAGTCATTGTCTTTAGATTTATTCCTGAAGTCAGATGCTGCAAAATCAAGTATCTGCTGCGTACTTCGTCTGTTCTCTGTTAAATTAAACTCTTTTGGTTTCCGGTTTCTGAAAAAATCGAAGTTACCTATGGACCCTCCTTGAAATCCAAATATCGCTTGCTTACTATCTCCCACCGCAAAGAATATTTCCCCACTTTCAAGAGCTATCTGTACTTCAAGGCTGTTCACATCCTGCAGTTCATCTACAAGCACGTATTTGAATTTTGGTTTGTTCTTAAGTTTGAGGAAGTTGATTAGCAAATCAGCATAATCAATCCCTTTTCTTGCCTTTTGCTTTTCATATAGTTCAAAGATCTCAACAAAATAATCTAGAAACTTTTCAAGATCTTTTTTTTCTATAATGTCACTGCTTCTTTTATACTCTGTAATCAGATCTTTTGTTTTCTTCTTGTTTATCTTATCAGGCGTTATTCCATAGCTTTTGAGATATCTCATTAAGTTTTCTATTCTTGGGACAACATCTGAGATCAAACGCTCGTCGCTGTAATTGAAGACCTCTTTTTCTTTGAGATATTCATAGATTACAAATCTTAGAAGATTCGTAGTTATAATTTCCCCCTCCTCAATATATTCAAGCGCATACGAATGGAATGTGTATATCTTCAGCTTTGAAAAATCAATTTTGAGTTTTTCCTCTTCTAGAACGCTTATGATTCTCTCTTCCATTTCATGCTTGGCATGGTCTGTGAAGGTCAAGCAAAGAATATCCTCTTCACTAATTCCTTTCTTCATCAGGGCAGCATACTTCTTTGCAATGAGATAAGTCTTTCCTGTCCCTGGATTGGCAGTGATGAGAGTATTACCATCACTTGAAAGTATTTCCTCCTGGGTGTTGCCATAGTTATTGGCCAGATTAACACCATAAAACTCTAACACTATATATGCTATGCTTTAGCTGTAAGGTCAGGCTAACACCTACTATCATATTTTTAGCAAATATGAGTTTAAGTGTTTATTTTCCTGAATTATCATTTGCCTTAACAAAGCTTTTTATTTCATCTAGATTCTCTAGTATCAACTTTGCCTTTGTCAGCCCAAACGTGAATGGATGTGCATCGTTTTCATCTTTCATCAGACTTATTATTTGGTGCCCTTTATATTCGCCTATTTTTGTTACCATTTCTATCCTTTTTTGCTTTTTTATTTATTGTTGCACATTTGCAACAAATTATTGGTTGTTTGTATAGCGTTACCAAACCGCTTTTTATAGGTAATTTATTAAAATATAAATTTATATACTTTACTATTAAATAATATAAAATGTTATTTGAGTAGCAGGCACCTACATTGATAAGCGGGCAATGGATGACATCAGCTATGGTTATGCTACAAAAATCTGCATCTGTATGCTCTGGCGCAGTCTTTGGCAGATGCATTATCAATGGCAAATATATATAAATCTATTCCTATAATATGTTCGCCCAGCAAACTTATTTATATGCATCACGTATTATATTATTAAGAGTTGGTGAATAAAATGGCAAAAAAATTCAATTGCAGAGATATAGGTATGGATTGTTCATTCTCAGCAAAAGCTGCTAATGAATCAGACTTAATGGAAAAAATAAAAGTCCACGCAAAATCAGCGCACAATATGCAAACCATAGACGCCGCAACAATGAGCAAGATAAAGAAAGCGATAAAGGAGGCTTAATTTTATTTTTTTCTTTTTTTATTTTTTTCTTTATTATTATTTTTATTATTATTTTACTTTTATTGCTTGTATTTTATTGACCTAGATATGCTATTTCTTGATTTAATTTGTACTTCTGATGTCCTGCTGCTACTTGATTTGATTTAGCACTGTAATTCCAACAAATTAAGAATTATGCATTGTCTGGAATAGCAGGTACTAACTGTCACTGCATTAATTATTGCAATGTATAAACTACTGACTCTGCAGTGCATGGCAACTTCAAGAAAACTATATCCTCATAATCCAATCTTCATAATTAATCGGTTTTGGGACATAAGTCAGTCCTTTCCAACCAGTAACAGATTATGCCATAACCCCTTGCACATCACAGACGTCCTTATTCTATCATTGCGCCTCTGCCATACTTCCCATCCGTTTGACTTTTTATCAGCAGAAAACCCGCTCTCCGAACTTTCTCTTTTGTAATAGTTCCGCAGGAATTCCACTGTATTGTACATCAACGATTTCCATATCTCATGCCATCTAATGTTGCCGTTTATCGTCGTGTTTGATTTCGGAAGCAGGTATATTTTCGTGTCGTGATCGAATTCACCGGTGATTGACTGATATGTATAGTATCTATCTAACGTTGAACTATCTATATGGATGCCGAGGCTTATCATCATACTTTTCGCATTGTCGAATGCCTCCTTTTCAGACCTCATCCCAGTGCCATAACCAACATACATCTTTGTGTCGAGATCCATGAATGCAAACGCGTATGCAAATATTTTCTTCCCTCCATTTTCCTTTCTAATATTCGTCGAATAATGCTTCATCACGGTAAGACTGTATCCTGTCCCATCGCCGGTGATGGCCTCATGTGTAATCCCTTTTTTCCTTACAGTAACTGCGAACATATTGTGTATGGTCAGCATTACAAGAGGATCAGAATATATCCGCTCAACAGTTTTGTACGACATCGATATTTCTGAAACAGGGCTGAAAACGGATAGAAAATTCGCCATCCTTCTGTTGCTAACGTAGAATATGTCCTTCAGAAGCAGTACGCAACTTTATCGACGATTTGAGTTTCTGAAGGTCTGCCGATGATTTTTGCATTGCATAAGGGTGCATACGCCTCGCGTATAATGGGCTTTAACTCCTTCATTGCGGTCTGGAGACGTTTCGCATATTCCTTTTCATAGCGCATCCAATCGGTTTCTGTGTCAACGGAATACTCCTTTCTGTAGAGTTCAACAAGGCCATTGAAATCCCTCTTGAACTTGTCGAACTGGTTGTTTGTTATCCGGTAGCTCATGTAATCACATGTACATATTAGATCGAAAGATATATAAGGATATCCATAGATATCCATAATAGAGATAAAATCTTTTGGTGCAATATATTTATGGTGCTCAAATGACTAAAACCGATAGGAAAATTGTAATTTCGAATAAGAAGATAATACTGGTCGATAATGTAGAGACATTCTATGAAAAGATAGTCACCCCGTTTGGGAATTCTGCGAAGGTAGATTCAAATAGAAAGTACGTTGGGAGAAGGGCATATGTGATAATACTTAAGCGGTGATACCCGACTTATGTCCCAAAACCGCACGTTAGGGCTTTGTATAAATAATAGCACTTTTTATACCAGATTAAGGACTTTTTATACAAGTATGTTATTTTAAACTTTGGCTTCCAATCGCTACTATGGATAAAAACATAATTGAGATAGATAATAGAAATTTGGAAGTTTTTTAAGCAATTGGTGAAGTAGAGTACTCTTACCACATCGCCTTATACCAGATAGTATCAATGCGTAATGCATATTGAGTTTTATCTCATTCAATTCTTCCCTTTCTATTCCGTAGCTGAACGATTCTAAGTCTTCCCTCTGGGCTTTGACTATCTGCCTAAGTGTTTCCTTTAGTATCATAATTTCATTTAGAGAATAAGATATTTAAATGTTTTCATTACCAACGAACACTATTGTTCATTACTAAAGAACAAACTTTGCAGTAAGAAAACATAACATGGACTCGGCGGGAATCGCACCCGCGACCTTTTCGTTGCGAACGAAACGCTCTACCCCGGCTTTCTCATCTAGCTTTTGTTTCATTCAAGCCACCGTAGATTTTATTTTCGTTAAATGCGAACATCTGTGTCTTCGCACACAGATTATACCACATTTAGAAATATAAACAGATACGGTGCAAATCTAGCTGTATTCGCACCCAGTGTTTTCGTCAAACATTTCCAAAAAGGTTTGCCGCACCCAGACTTTTTAGTAAAGCTTTTCGTAAAAAGGTTTCACAGTTAGGTAACCCGTAATCCTATGCCACGACAGCTCGTGCGTTGCCAACGCAACTTACGAGGTCTACCGCACCAACCTGCTGCAATGCCTCTACAAGGCAGTATTAACTTTCGTCAGATAGTTTATCTATGTCTAAGATAGATTCCAGTTGTTTATCAATCAAGGTAAACTTCTTAAATAAATTACAATACAGATACATTACGCCTTTTTCACTTAGACCTTCCAATTCATTCAATATTTCCGGAAACCTATATATGGTTTCATCAACTCCATACTTAGCGATACTTATTCCCAACATGAAAGTCAAAATTGAGTCCTCAAACGCTTTTATATTACCTAGGTCTGCTGTTCCTCCTTTCTTTTCCATTGCGTTTTCACAATCTACTACTTCTTTCAATCGTTTTTCTTTTTCTAGTTTATAACCAATTGCCATACCTAACAAAACAATTTCTTGCTTTCCTATATCATATTCTTTCCATACCTTTGCCATAGGTGTAACATATTTTTCATCAACGGCTTTGCTGATTGTTAAGTGGCTTTTAACATGCTCTTTTATAAACGATGAAACATCTCTACTCATACAACTCACTGCTTAATTTCTTCTATAAAACTTTGTTTATTTTTAGTATCATTTTTGATTAAGAATCTATTAGCTATGTGTTCCTTGGCCAGTTTACTAAATACGTCATATTTATTATCTGTGACAAATAAAATCACTTGCGAATTGTCGAACATTTCACTCAGTTCACTGGCAATTTTTTCTATCCTTTTAGTATCTACATCGGATATTGGATGATCCATTACAACAAAAGGTATTGGCAATTTTTCTCTAGCAACCTTTTCAATTATTCTTGTAAACGCTGCAATCATTATAATACCTTTAAGCTGAGCTTGTCCTCCCGAAAAATACGGCAGGTCTGAGCCTACTTCCTTAAATGTAAATATTACTTCGTTGCTACTTATCACTTTTCTCTCGAATTTAAACTTAGATAACTTTTCATTCGCCCCCAATAATTTATTTATTTCAGCTTCCAGTAATTCTGAGAACTTATCCACCGCTTCTTTGCTAAAAGCGTTTATTATATCTGCTAAAACATCCGTTATTTCCATATTCTTTAAGAATTTAGTTTTCTCTGTTTCGCCGCCCTCAAGTTTTTCAATCGCCTCATTAACTCCCCTCCTCCTATTTTCTAGCTCCGAATTTTCTTTTCTGTTCGCACCTATACGCGCTTCCTGTGTTCTTATCTGTCCATCTAACCATTGTAGTTTCTCTATTGGATTTTGCACCACTTCCTTTTCTATATCCTTATTTTTGCTTGTTATCTGGTTTATATCCATTTCTAATTTGTCGCTTTGCTGCCCCAAATCCTTAATTTCTTTATTTAATTTGTCAATTTCTTCACGTTTTTTCTTATTTATCTTTAATCCATATTCTAGTTTAGCCATTAAGTCTGTCAGAAATTCCTTCTCATTTATTTCTTTAACATTTGGTATTAACGATTCAATATGTTTATACTCTTCTGAACCCTCTTTAAGAGGTGTCCCACATATACACCTTTTATCATTCAGCAATCCTGTAAGAAAATCTTCCTTGACTATCGGCGGCAAATCTCCTTTCTTTATTGCTTCGACAGCACCTATTTTCTTAATTGCATCATTCATAATTTCGTTCGCATTCAATAGATACGAATTTTGTAATATCTCTGTTGCTTCTTTTTTTGAATTTTCTGAAGCTTTCTTTACCACCTCATTTCTTTCGGAATTAAGTTTTTCATATTTTACTTTAAGTTCGACAAGGTCAAGCGATGTCTTCGCCTCTTCCTCCACTTGCCCTTTCTCCTTCCTTAATTTAGCCAATTCTCCTTCTATTTCTGCAAGTTCAGTATTATTTTCTCGTATTTTATCTCCAATCTCCGTTAATTCCCCATACTTGCCCTTCAAATCTGAATTCATGTTTTCTGCTCGCTGCGCTTCTTTTGAATAATCAGAAGATATTTCGTTGAGAACATCCCCAACTTGCTTAAAAGTGTCTATCCTAAATAATTTATTAAAACCTGAGTTAATTTCCATATCGAACTTCTCCGTTTGCCTCAACCATTCTCCATCAAATAAATAAAAGCTCGCCAACTCTTTTGGAATCAGTATATAAGACAATAATTGATTCGGATTTGCATACCTTTGCACATCTCCTGCTCGATTGTATACCTCCACACTTGGCGCATCATCATAGACTGGATTCGACCTTCCTTTGATAAACTTAGCCTCTCTCTTGATAACAATAGTGTCCATTTGTGGTAATTCTGGAATCTTTATAGTCATCCTTACCGAAACTCTGGCAAATCCAGAGCTATCATAAGAATTTTCGTTCGGAATAAACTTTTCCTTTGTTGCATCTGTTTTAGTCTTCAAAAGTGTTTGTGTTTCCTCTCCATACAAACACCACCCAATTGCATTCACTAGGCTCGTCTTTCCAGCCTCCGTCTCCCCAGTTATCAATATTATGTTTTTCTCCTTATTTGTTTTGAACTTTAGGTTTAGCTCCTTGTAGCACCTATAATTTTTAATATAAATATCCTGTATAAACATATTTTCACTCTTCTTCTATAACTGATCTTAGTTTTCTCTTTATTTCCTTCACATCTGCTGCAAGTCCTTTATTACTAAAATCAAACACAAGCACGAACAACATATTCGCTTTATTCTTTATGGCTTCCTTTACAGTCTCATCCTTCAGCTTCTTAGTTTCCTCTTCGACTTCGGCTAAGAATATATCTTTTTCAATATCATCCTTTATTTGAACCAAATTACTCCCCTTCATTATTCATACTACTTATCAGGCCCCATAAATTTATATTGGTATTGACACAGATTTTCTCTAAAGCTTTATTACATTCATAGGCATTCTTTGCACTACTGCTAAATACCAATGCACGTTTTATCTCCTTTTCTATTATGCTATTTTCTATTTTCTTCATCTCTTCATCCAATCCCTCCAATCCCGGAACAATAATAATATCATATATCTCAGCTTCCTTTTTCCCATGTGCTTTTCGTAACAATCTTCCCCTCCTCTGAATAAATTGCTTCGGGTTAGATGTGCTAGAAACGAATATCCCTCGTCTTGCTGCTGGTATGTCCAGTCCTTCATCAAATATCTTCATTGCAATTATGCAATCAACATTACCTTCTTCAAAATCTTTTATAATACTACTTCTTTCTGCATCAGTCATTTTGTCTTTAACTATGCGCGATTCTATCCCGAACTCATTTAAAATAGGTCTGAATTCCTGTATATGTCTATTATCTTCGCAATAAATCAGAAGCAGCTTTAATTTTCCTTCCTCTTTCAGTTTTTTAATTATATCTCTAAAGATCGCTACTTTAGATTCCGCCTTTTTTATTATTTTGGCACGTTTAGCTAAAATAATTCCTGCTAAATCTCCATATTTTTCTTTTGGAAAATGTGAATACCTCGAATACTTTTTGGTGAGCTTTTCATATTCGCCGAGTTCATTACTATTTAATCTGCCTTCATAAACTTTATACAAATACGGTGTTAAAATTCCATCTTTTATTGCTTTACTCATCGGGTAATTATACGTTATACCTTTAAAATATGTTAAAATCTTATTAGTTCCATCTATATCAAAATTTCTAACTGGTGTAGCAGTTAGCCCCAATCTATACGAATATTTTTCTGTCATAGCATTAGAAAATTCTTTTGCACCGAGCCAATGCACCTCATCAGCAATAAGTGCCAGTCGTTTACTTCCCGCAGTAAGAAGCTCATTGACGAACCATGATTTATGTAACGTATTATATACACCTATTACAATTGTCTTTCTATGTTCCCCATATTTTATTTTTTTATACAAATCATCTTTTGTTATAGTTTTGTTTAACATAACGACAGAACAATCCTGTCCTAGATTAAATCCAACAAGCCGTTCATACCATTGCTTCGCCAATGCTTTTGTTGGACATCCGATCACTATTACTAACCCCTCATTTTTGCAGTCTTCAATTATATCCAGAATCGCATAAGTCCCTATAAGTGTCTTACCACTTCCAGTTGCCATTTGGAGTATTCCTTTACGTCTATTTTTTATCCAAGATTTCAATGCAAAATCTTGAACTGGTCTTAATGACATAGGTTGGTAAGCTCGATTTTTAGTTTCATTTACCTTTTTGAATTCATTTATTATATTTTGTTTTATTTTCTCCGGTAAATCTACCACTAATATATCTTTCCCCAAGGTCGTCTTAGTCCAATAATTTTCAAACTTGTTTAAGTCTCCTTCCAAATATTTCTTTTCTTCTTCCACCCAGCTCCTAAAAACTTTAAATTCTTCTATGTTCTCTTTAAGTCCCATATACGTTTCATTTATAGACCCAGAAAATCCAATAAAATTATTATTAAAATCTTCAAATATACCAAATTTTAAATGGAATATTGCACTTTCATTTCTGCACAACGCAAACTTTATTTCCAGTCTATTCGCCGCCAACAGATACGCCAAGGCGGCAACATTATCGTCTTCCATGAGCTTTTCCAGTTGTTCTCTATTTCCGATGGCAACCTTGCTTAATATTTCTTCTGGGTTAGTCTTAGCATTCACAATTGCATCATAATCTTCCTCATTAACTAAATGAGAAACCAGTAGTTTTACAGTGCCATTATTGTAAATTAGTGTCGCCAATCCTTCAGATATGATTTTTATAGAATCCGAAGAGTAGTATGCTGAAACCCTTTTGTATAATTTTGATTCTTTGAGTATCGGTATAAAGAACTCTCCTAATATGTCATCGTTACTTGATTCGTATGCAATTTTTAGTTCCAGTTTCCTAAACGACATTTTACTTACCCAATTTCTTATTTATTCGCCTTCACTTCATAGTTAAAAATAAACAATTCTTTCCCTATACTGGCTGTCTTGTTTTCTTTATTTTCAGCTCCATTATTCGTGCCATATTGCAATCTCCATCCCTTTATGTGCAGTTCTATCGCATTTGCGAAAGTATACAATCTCCGCACACCAGAACAATCATCATAAGTTATTAGGTATTTGTGTTTGCATTTTTCCATATTCTCTGCAAATCTTTTGTGCCTAAAATGTTCGTGAAGTCTTCCCTTTTCCCCATATAGCTTAGCTTCAGCATTATCCATATAAGGTGGGTCTAAGAACAAAAAGACCTTTTTCCCATCTCTATTTACAAGTTTTTTGTAGTCCATATTTGTTATTTTGACATCTTGTAATAGTGTAGCCGCCTTCCTCACTCGTTCAATAGATGATTCCGTGAATCTTTTCCTATACGCCTCTCCCGAATAACCTCCCGAATCAATCAACCCAGAAAAAGTAATCCTATTAAGTATAAAAAACCGCGCCGCCCGTTCAAGCTTAGTTAGGTCTTCGTTATTAGACATTAAATACTTGTATAACTCTTTTCCCTCCTCATCTTTAGGTTTTTTGCTCTTTGCAAACATGTTTCTAAATTTAATTATTGTTGCAATCAGTTCCTTAGGCTGCTTTTTGCAAGCCTTCCAAAATAGACATAAATCTTTGTTTATGTCATTAATCCAATATTTCTTATTTGGATTCTTTTGTTTCAATGCAAAAAATACCGCGCCGCCGCCCACCATCGGTTCGCGGTATTCATCATATTCTATTATTAGTGGTAATATTCTCTTTACTGCTCTTGACTTCCCGCCCGGATACCTAAGTGGACTTTTTATTATTTCAATTTTTTCTTCCATATACACATCCTTTTTAGTCTATTCCAGTCTTCAGCAGTTTGTAAGTTATCTCCTTTAAAGAAATTATATATAGCAGTGTCAGCACCCCTTTTAGATATGGTATTGCTCTTTCAATATTAGATTTCAGCTCGCCTCCTCCTGCAATACCCACAGCTATATCAGGTTTTATTTGTATTATTTTCTGGAAACTTTTATATTTTACATGATATTTGTGGTCGTATTCTACTGCAACCCTAAATTTCCCTTTCCTAGCCACCAAATCAATCCTTCCCGCCCTGGCCTGAGCCATCCTTTATTTTGTATATTGGATATTCCCGTGTCGTATAAAATCCATATTTTCTAAATAATCTTTCTATTTGACTTACTGTATCATTATGTTTATCGTAGGGACTAACTTCTTCGGAAATCCCTTTTATGATTGTTTCTATTTTCATCTTTTCACTTTCATGGTCTGTACTTAAGATGGTTTATGAATACTTTAGCTTTATTAATTAACATTAGTGTGTTGAAAATTTAAATAATTATGCAACAATTCCGCTAATACTATCAATACAAAAAATCTTTGATTTTTTCTTCTTATATATAAATAGGGCGACTGCGACCGTCTTAAATAATAGGATATTCTTATGCTTAGCGGAGCGGCCGCCTATATAGGCAGCACCACAGCGCCAAAATAAATAATATGAAAATAATATTAAAAATAAAAATATAATATCTTTGGCAATAATTTTGATTAGAAAGAAATTACACTAACATTGCCAATGTTCTAAAAACATTATACATGCAAGTTATTGCTTCCGAAATACTGCTGCTATGAAGAATTTGGCGATTTATATAGCGTTGCCATGCGCACTTTTTATAATAATTATTAAAATATAAGTTTATATACTTTGCTATTAATTAAAGCATTTGATTACTAATTAAATTATTACAATTATATTTGTAAAACAAATGAAATATTTTTATTTTGTTAAATTTGAAGCAAATCTATTTATTATAATAATAAAGAAAGTGACAAGATTTGTTGCAATTTATCTCTTTAAATAAGAGATTCAAGGAATTTTCTCACATCTGCAATCTCATCATTATTTAATTCTGGAACCTCCATTATCAATGGCTTTGACAAGAGCTCTTTGAAACTGAATAAACGCTTAAAGCCATCAAATCCTATGAATCCGTATCCTATATTGGTATGCCTGTCTCTATGCGATCCCAGATCGTACTTTGCGTCATTAAGATGTATTACTTTTATGTTTTTAAAGTTTAATTTTGAATTTATTTCATCAAGAATACTTATTTCTTTTATATCATATCCTGCAGCAAATGCATGGCATGTATCAAAGCAAAGGCCTTTGTTCTTGCCTTTTATACCATCATAAACTTCAACAAGATCATCAAGAGATGACCCGATGCTATTTCTCTGACCTGCCTCATTCTCAAGCAGAAGCATTACTTCTGAATTCTGATTTGCAGTGTTTATTGCATTTACAGCCTTTTCAATACCTTCTTTTTTTCCTTTTCCAAGATGGCTTCCAAGATGCAGAACAAGATAAGGGATATTAAGTTCGCTGCATCTCTCTATAGTGCTCTGCAGAGATGCTATGGATTTTTTGTAATTAATAGGATTTGGCGAAGCAATGTTACAGAGATATGACATATGCGCAATAACAGGCTTTACATCAAATGTCTTTGATTTCTTGATAAAATTATTCTTTTCATAAGAAGCCAGTGCGCCAAGAGACCATGCTCTCGGATTATTTACAAAAATCTGCATTGTATTGCATCCAATAAACAATGCTCTGTCAAAAGCAAGATCAATGCTTTCTGCTATTGAGATGTGATACCCTAATCTAATCATAATATTTGTTTGCATGCAATTTTAATAAAGGTTTTGATTTGTGTTTTTTTAAGATTTCTAAAAATTTGACGCAGATTATGAAAATGACATATGTATAATATTCTCTTTATTTTTCAATGCGCAGAAAAATATTTTAATAAATTTTTAAAAAATCAAACAATTATTTCAATTATTTTTTTGCTGCTCATGGCGCCTTTTACTATATTTATATTTGATTTTTTTGTATTGAAATACTCTGCAAGAGCTGAGATGACTGCTTTATTTGCCTTTCCATCAATTGCCTTTTCCATTATCTTTATCTTGTAGTTATCTTGACCTATTTTTTCTATCAGATTTATTTTGGAATTAGGCATCACTTTTATTTTTAGCATCACAATATCTCCTTCTAATTAAACTTTTTTAAGAAGTTTATTTTGATAAAACAACAAACAATTAAATAATATTTTTGCATAATTTATATATTTTAATGTTGTTTGTATATATATTTCAATGATAAAATGACAGATCAGCAGGTAAGCGAAGAGGCGAAGCAGCATTGGAGAAATGGGAATGCCCTCTTTGAAGAGAACAAGTACGCAGAGGCTGTTGCAGAGTTCACGCTTGCAGTTAAGACAGATCCTGAATACAGCGATGCATATTTCAATAGGGGGCTCAGCGAAAGGCTGCTCCAGGACTTTGAAGCATCAAAGCAGGATTTCGAGCATGTGCTTGCACTTGAGCAGAACAGCCCTGATGCAATGGTACTTCTTGGTGACATATCCGAAGAAATGGGCAACATGCTTGAAGCAAAGCAATGGTACGAGAAAGCGCTTATTGCAAAACCAGACTATGCAGAAGCAAAGACAAGGCTTGACAAAGTCAATGAAATTTTAAGTGGGAAGGCAGCTGTATCCCCAGGTCCTGCAGCAGCGAATGTAGAGGTGGGTGGAGAGACTGTTATTGAAGAAGGGCAGATAAAAAAAGTCGCATTTTACAAGTCCAACATGCGCTTTGACAGCGTCATTGGGATGAATAAGATCAAGAAATACCTTACAGACAATATTATCTTGGCGATGCAGCACCCAGAGCTGTTCAAGAAATACGGCAAGAAGCAGGGGCTTGGGCTTATACTTTACGGGCCTCCAGGTACTGGAAAAACATTCATTGTAAATGCAATATCAGGAGAATCTGGAGCAAATGTCATAATTGCAAGGATAAACCAGATCATTGACATGTATTCTGGAAACACTGAGAAGAACCTGCATGCGATATTTGAGCAGGCTAGGCAGAATCCGCCATGCATCATATTCTTCGACGAGCTCGATGCCCTGGGCGTAAAGAGGGGCGGCGGTGGCGAGGGCGCTGGGGGCTCAGCGATGAGGTTGGCAGTAAACCAGTTCCTGGTGGAGATGAACGGGCTAGAGTCAAATCCAGGAGGCATATTCGTTATAGGCGCGACTAACAACCCATGGGACATAGATCCGGCACTAAAGAGGAGCGGAAGGTTCGGGGACAGGCTGTATATCCCGCCACCTGACTACAATGCAAGGAAGAACTTGTTTGATTTCTATACAAAGCATACGCCCAGGCAGAACCTTGATTTCGATAGACTTGCCAGAGCCACAATGGGGTTCAGCCCAGCAGACATAGCCGCGCTCTGCGACAAGGCGATAATGACTCCTCTGCTTCACGAGTTTGAGTCCAAGAAAGAGAGGAAGCTTTCCAACAAGGACCTCTTAGATATACTTAAGGACAAGGATACAGGGGGAAGCAGCCTCGACGAATGGTACTTCATGGTCAAGAAGGAGGTCATAAGCACGACAGAAACCCAGATAGTCAATGGCAAGAAGCAGGTAACAGTCAAGGAGGGAAAACTAAGTGCAGAGGAAAAGGTCCTTTACAAGACAATGATTAATGACATAAAGAAGAACACGAATCCTTTCATGATAATGATAAAGAAGTTCATGCGATTCTTTGCGCTCTATATATTCTGAACTTCAAAGGCCAGGCAGATAATGTGCGTGAAGACAAGCGCTATGAAAAGTTGGGGTTGCAATAAAAAGCACGCATACTGCATTTATAAATATCTAAATTGCATATAGTAAATTGATGCAATTGATTATAAATCAAATACAAAGTCAAATGCACTAATATTGAAGTTCATGGTGATGACATGGATACGATAGAAAATGAGTACAATAAAAAAGTTGGGGAGTTATTTGCAAAAGCAATAGAAAAAAATAATAACATCGAAAAATTAAAAAAGATGCAGAGAAAGCTTCCACCTGAGGAAAAAACTGCAAATGATGTATTGATTAAAGCCCTTGATGAGCTTGCATCCAGTAGCAGAACTGTTGAAAAAATAATATCCGCAGTCGAAAGAATTCTTTGGCTTGATGATGTTGAAATAAATGGGCTTAGGCATGCAAATGCACAAGATCATGATGACCATCAGTTTTACAAGAAAAATGTAATAAATTGGCTTATGCAAAAATCCCCAGAATTAGGAAATGAGTCTTATATTGAGCACATGCTAAAAGAAAAAGCACCTGAATTAGGTCCTGGCAATTTTGTCCAGACCCTCGAAACCACAGTAATAGATAGCAATGGTGTAAAAGAAGTATATAATCTTATTACTTCAATAGAGTTAGACAAACTCAATAAAATTGCAGGTTATTAGCCTAAAATCTTAAGCACATGTAATAAATCTAATAATTTATTATAGATGCTTTAAATTTTGAAGGGCTGTTGTAAGTGTCTGCTTTTTGAGTATCAACTAATTATAGATTGCTCTTTCTAAAAATAACTTTACCTCATTAAGCTCATCTTCCATGCTAATGTCAACACGCCCAGGGGTTTCCATTATCATTGGTTTAGTGAGCAGCTTCTTTTCCTTGAAGAATTGCCTGAATCCATCCAGACCTATAAATCCCATCCCGAAGTTTTCATGTCTGTCCTTATGCGAACCGACATCGTACAGCGCATCGTTAAGATGGAGTACCTTTATCCTGTCAAAATCCAAAATCTTGCCGATTTCTGCTGCTGTGCTTGCCTCACGAATATCATAGCCTGCTGCAAAGGCATGACATGTATCAAGGCAGAATCCTTTATTTTTTATGCTAAGTGCTTCAAGTATCTCAGCCATATCATGCAGATCAGAGCCAATGCTATTTTTTTGCCCTGCCTCATTTTCAAGGAGTATACAAACCTTGCAATCAAGCTCATTTATTGTGCTTATTGCATTTTTTATGCCCTTGCTTTTTCCTGCGCCCATATGGCTTCCCAAATGAGTTACAAGATACTCAATGCCAAGTTGGTCGCAAAGCAGTGCTGTTTTCTTAAGACATTCTATTGACTTGGTGCGTTTGATGTTATCAGATGAGGCGACATTTGGTAGATATGGCATATGTGCTATAACAGGCTTTATATTGCTGTTTTTTTCCTTTGTTTTAAATGCAGCTTGCTCATCAATACTTGCTTTTGAAACAGACCAGGATCTAGGGTTGCTTAGAAAAATTTGCATTGTATTGCAGCCAATGCTTGCAGCGCGATCAAATGCCAAATCTCTAGCGCCAGAAGTAGAAATATGGTATCCTATTCTTATCATGTGATCATTATTATGTATGTCTTGTATGAATGCTGCTGATTTAAAATGCATATTAAATAAATTTGCAAAAATAAATGCGCAAAAATAACAGATAAAATGAAAATAAATAGGCCTTAACCGGGATTTTCAAGAGTGATGCATAAATGCAGCACACCAATCGAACCCGGTTCAAAGGATCCACAGTCCTCTATGCTAGCCATTGCACTACTAAGGCCATGTAATGATTATTATAGGCGTAAGACTTTAAAATTGTTACTGAAAAATTCTAACTTTTATAGGCTGGCGTTCAAAAACTATGAAAAATTAGGGAATTTTTATTCTTAACAGAGTTAATTAGTGGTTTTTTTTGTAAAAACTCCTGACTCGATTTGTTGTAGACCTCTAGTTTCTCTATTATATATGTAAACCCATGCCTTTATTTCTTTTCCTTCTTCTGTAGTTACTTTGCATAGCTTCTTTTTGAAGAGCGTAGGCTCAGGAAATCTTCTAGAGCATTCCTCAAATTCATTTAGAATTGTGAAAAGGTGTCGTTGGTTCTTAATTTTGTAAAGCTCCCCATATATTATATTTTTTCTGTTTTTTACTTTTGATTCTACTGCACCAGGATAATCTTTAACAAGAAAAAGCTTTCCATTAAGTGTTGCATTTCCTACAAAAAAAGAATTTTTAGTTAATTCTTTTTTTGCATTGCTTCTAAAGCCTTTTTTGAGGAATCCATATACAAACAAAAATTCAGACTTCATTTAAGATCCTATTCTTTAAATCTTTTATCTATTTATTTTCTCAGAAATCCATTTAACAGTGTTTTAACCGTTATAAAGCGCTCGTCTTTAAGTTTCATTCCTTCTGGCATTTTCTTTTGAATAGTCTCATTGAGGTGTTTGATAATTTCCTGGGAGTAAGCAGATTTGATAAGTTTATGTGCGAATGGCTCTCCATCTGTAGGATCAACTGTGCAGATATCCTGGATAAAATTGTCTATAAGATACTTTTTTGTATCGTCAAGTCCAAATATGACTGCATGTCTTAGAAAGTTAGTGTCCTTTATAATATCTTTATTTTTCTCTAACATATATGGAATAAATGATCGATTCTTTATTGCTATAATATATGCAGTGCTGTATTTTTGGTATTCACTTAATGGGGAAGCAGTTGTATTCTCATAGATGTTATTTATAAAATCCTTATAGCTTTTGGTTAAAAGTTTCGGATTAGCATCTATTAGGCCCTTTATTATTTTTTCATTGCCTTTTTCAATAATATAGTGAGCAAATAGCAGATTTGTAAATAAGTACTGCGATCTTTGCGTAAGGATATTAGGGTTTTCCTTCATTACTGAAATTATTCTATTTTCTAAATATTCCTTCTCCTGCCAAGGCTTTTTCTTGCTATTAATAAATCTTAAGTTTTGCTTTATTTCTTCAATTAATTTTGCTTCCTTGTTTACTAATAAAT
>JAJYVI010000053.1 GCA_021792115.1 Microcaldota archaeon
TTAAGGCTTATTAACATGAACAAAGATAAAAAACTTATTGATGAATTGGCGCAAGCTTCTTGGCACGGCACTCCGCTTGATATATATAAATGTCTTGTGAAAGGCGCCAATCCCAATGCAAGGCTTACCAAAAATGGCATAACCCCAATAATGCTCGCTGCAAGAAATGGCCTTATAACAAATGTAATGTTTCTCAAATTAAGAGGGGCAGATATAAATGCATTAACTGATTGGAACTATAATGCTTTAATGTGGGCTTCATTTAATGGGCATGTATCTGTTGTGGATTATCTGATAAAATGTGGCGCAGATGTGCTTGCAATTGATAAATATGGTAGCACGGCCAGAACAGAAGCTTCTCAAAAAAACAACAGAGAGATTGTTAAAATGCTGAAAAAAGCCGAAGAAAATCAACTTGCCAGAACACAGACGACAACCAATGGATTAGATAACATGGCTTCATTTAAAAGACAGGAATGAAAGAACTAAGCATCAGTTATTTTAGATTTTTTCATATGCTGTTTCTCTGCATTTTCTTTTGTCTTTATTTCTTTAAGCTTTTTTAAGAATTTCCTTTCAAGCTTAGGCTGTAATTTATGTATCTTTTTTAAAGTGGCGTTCAATCCCCATTTGGAGACATCTTCGATCCAAGTCATAATTAGGTCATCATCGTTCGGAAACATCTTTTTTCTATCTTTATAATATATGATCCTAAGTTTTTTTTGTTTTTCCAAATTCAATAAAAATTCTTTTGTATCTTTTATCTTGATCTCTTTTAGCACATCCACTTTTTTTTCAGAAACGTATATACTTTTGTTTAAATGGGTAAAATCTTTTTTGGGCAGAACATATATAGAGCCTTTTAATCCCGAATACCATTTATCAAAAATTCCTTCTGTTCTCTCGCAAAAATAAGGATTCTTACCTCCTAGTCTGCAAGTAGATTGCATCTTGTTTTTATCAGGGCTTATAAACACAGCCGCAAACACAAGCTCGCTAGTAGCATAAACATTTTTTTTATCATATTCTGATTTCATAGGTTTTAGCACTTTAAGGTTTTGCCTATAAGATCCGTGATAAAGTATGCCCTTTTCCGCCATGATAAAAACCTACAAGAACTCTGATAACTTAACTTCCTATATTATCTTAACTTCGCCACTTTTATAATTTAATAAAATAAATAATTAATATTTGATATGTCAATTATTATTGATAACCGAGAGTGTTGAAAATCTTAAATTTTCAAACAATTTCAATAAAATATAATTAACAATAAACTTAAAAAATACGCACTAAAATTATTTTGCAGCTCTAAAAATTATATAATATCTAATGCTAATGCAAGCGCGACTTTGAAATTATAAAAAGTATTATATTTTTTATTTTCTTTATAATTTTTATAATTATACTTTGGCGATGGCTCGCTGCTGATACAGCGATGGGCTTCACTAATGTTTATGCATATGCATTTACAAAATAACCATCAGGGTCATCCTTATCGCTAAATTTATTAGTAGAAGAATAAAATCAAAATTCTTCTGTACAATTAAATTTTCAACAGTCCTATTTATGATTAAAATAAGACACCAAAGCAAGGTATATACTAAGTTTTAATCAGAATATTGATTAAATTCTCTGCATACCAATTTTGAAAAATATTGTAATAAAAATAAATAGATGATGAATATGATAAAATCTGAAAGCATAAGTTATCCAGCAGGTAACGATTCAATTAAAGCGCATCTCTCATACCCTGATGATGCAGAAAAGCACCCTGGCATAATATTGATCCATGAAATATTTGGACTTGACGATCATACTAAGAATGTGGCTGACAGGCTTGCAGCAGAAGGCTATGTTGTCCTTGCACCTCATCTTTTTTCCAGTAATAAACTATCACCAATACTCTCGCAGCAAAATATCTTTGTAACTATGAAGTTCATGATGTCCTTGCCTGTAGATAAACAAAGGGACGAAAAATATAGATCAGATGCACTTGCAAAATTAAGCGAAGATGAAAGAGACATAATCTCTAAAGTAAATCAACTGCTTTTTGTAAATAGGCCAATAGAGCTAATGACAGAATATCTTTCATATGGCGTGGATTATTTAAAATCTTTAGAAAAAGTAAGTAATAAGATAGGCAGCGCCGGCTTCTGCTTTGGGGGAGGAATGTCTATAAATCTCGGGTGCACAGGCAAGATCTCTGCATGCGTCATATTTTATGGCGAGAATCCGAGCCCCATAGAAAAGATAAAGAATGTCAATGGACCTATAATGGGTCTGTATGGTGGTGAAGACCATAGGATAAATTCAGGATTAAGTGAACTTGTAAAAGCAATGGTTGAGTACAAGAAACCATTTACAATAAGGGTATTCCCAGGCACATACCATGCATTCTTCAATGACACAAGGCCCCAGACATACAATAAACATGCTGCAGATGAAGCTTGGAAAATGCTGCTGAAATTTTTCAATGATAATCTAAATTAATATAATAAACACCAAAAATAAATAATAGCAAATATACAAATGTAATATATATTACGGGATTATATGGGTAAAATAGTAATTGAAAACAGGCCATGGGGAAGCTTTGAAAGGTTTACTGTAAACGAGAAAAGTACAGTCAAGTTGGTGTATGTGAAGGCAGGGAGACGCCTTAGTTATCAATATCACAATAAGCGTGCAGAATTCTGGAAAGTAGTTAGCGGTCAAGTTATTGTGACTATCAATGGAAAGAAGAAAACTCTTTCTAAAGGAGATATGATAAACGTGCCTCTACGTGCAAAGCATAGAATAGAGGCAGTGAAAAACTCAGTGATACTGGAAATTGCAAAAGGCGCATTCAGCGAATCAGATATAGTCAGACTTCAGGATGACTATGCGAGGTTATAACATTAAAATGTTGTTTAATTTTGAATTAGTGCAAAGAATAGGTTATTCTCTATTCAATAATATTTAATAATACTGCTGCAAAAAGATTATTGTAACTCATTTACAGGTGCTAAGATGGCTGATAAAATAAGATGTGCGCATATTCTTGTTGAGAAACTTTCCACAGCGCAGGAAGTTCTTGATAAGCTGAATTCAGGGGAAAGCTTTGCAAAGCTCGCAGAGCAGTACTCACTCGATGGCACTAGAAAGCGTGGAGGCGATCTAGGCTTCTTTGGAAGAGGCATGATGGTCAAGCCTTTTGAAAATGCTGCATTTGCTCTTGAAAAAGGTCAGATTTCAGGAATAGTTAAAACAGAGTTTGGATATCATATAATAAAAAGAATAGCCTGATTTTAGAAAAGCAAATTAAATTTTATATTCTTCATCAGTTGAGAATATATTACTGAATAAATAATTAGTATCTAGCATAAATTGAGCTGATGCTGTCAAGTTTGGCAATGCAATTAAGGCATATTTAGAGGATCCCGATTTTCTAGAAATCCTTTAATTTAAAAAGCTTTATAAGCATTTTTATCCATATTATAAAAACAAATAAAACAAAATGAATTTCATGGCTGCATCAGAGAGAGAGAGAGAGAGAGAGAAAAACAAAACTTTTTGGAAAAAAGTTTTATCAAAAAGAGACTCTAAGTAAACATGCAAAAGCACAAAGCGCAATGGAATACCTGATGACCTACGGCTGGGCAATACTTATAATTGCAGTCATCCTCGCAGCACTCGACTTCCTCGGAGTCTTTAATACTGGCACATTCATAGGCCAGTCATGCCTTGCAACCCCTGGATATCTATGTAGCAATCCTGTCATGACTGCAAATACAACTGGACCTAATTTATTAAGTTTCAATTTTGAGCAGGATACAGGTCAGCCAATCTATGAAGTATCATTTGCATGTTCAGCATCATCTAACTCTTCAACAGGAATGCCAAATGCAAATACAGCTAATGTATTCCAATTTGCAACTTCTGCAATGTCCTCTGGATCTTCTTTTAATATTTCAGGAATGCAGTGCTATGGCAGCAATGCAAACCTTTTCAAAGACAATCCAATAGGAACTGTTTTCTCAGGAACATTATGGATTCAATATACTACTGCACCTGCATCGACTAATTATCAATATGCAAAGGTTGCAAGAATTACTGCAAAAGTAGAAGCAATGTCATCAGCGCCGTCGTCGCTTGGTGCGCCATCAGCACCTGGATTCTCAGGACCTCAGACAACACCGTCGAATATTTTATATTATGCTCCTCTTAGAATTTCAAATCCAGGAGGTCCTACTCCGTCATCTGTTCCTTCAGGAATAGTCTCATATGTTCCTATCACAATCACAAACGCAGCAAATGTTCCAACATCTGCACCTTTCCAGCAAATGGTTAACATCACAGAAAGCAGTTTCTCTGCAATTGCATATAATAATAACCTTGCGAACTTTGAGTTCTTCACACAATCAGGAACAGTGATTCCAGCATGGATAGAAAGCAACAGTTCTGGAAAACTTATCACATGGGTGAATCTTCCAACATCAATACCAGCATCAAGTTCTGTAACTATCTATATTGGATTTGCATCAAAAACAACAAACCTGCTAAGCAGTTCTGGACCTATAGGGGAAGCACCGCAGCTAAGCTCTACCTATGCGGAATATGACGATGGAGCAGGAATATTCACAAACTACTGGAACTTTGCTGGAACGAGTTTGCCGAGCGGATTTAATTCTTTAGCAAATGATGGAACTTATAGTGTTAATAATGGATTGATTTTATCTCTACCTCCTACTACTACAAGTACTGCTTGGATTCATGTTTTTACAACTTCCCAATATGCACCATCTATTGTTGAATCTTATGTATCTTCACAAACTTCGTTAAGTCCTGGTGAGTATGATATTGCATATACAACCGTAGAAACAGCAACAGGTGGAGATGCAGGTTATCAGACTGCTTATAGATTTGACAATTATCTAAATTACAACAGAATAGTAAAAGATGTAGCTGGCATAGGCCCAAAAATCGCAGGTGCAGCTTTTACACTTCCTTCCTCCTTCATCATATCTGGTTTTTGGTCTGCAACTGGAAATGAATATATGCAAATAAATTATGCAAATCAACTTTCTACTACAAATACAAGCATAACTTATGCTAATGCTAATTTAGATTTATTTGTTTATGTTTATATTAACTCTTCTACTGCAATAACAACAACAACAGACTGGCTCCGCACCCGTGCCTACCCGCCCAACGGCGCAATGCCAACTGTAACATTTGACTTTCCACAGGCAACTGGAACTGGCTTCCAGCAAATGGTCAACATCACAGAAAGCAGTTTCTCATCATATCTTACTTACAACAGCAACTTTGCGAACTTTGAGTATTTTTATGCTAATGGAACAATAATTCCATCATGGATAGAAAGCAATAACTCAGGAAAGCTTGTAACTTGGGCAAAGCTAAGCAAGAGCATCCCTGCTTCATCAAATACAACTATTTATCTTGGGTTTGCATCAAAAACAACAAACCTGCTTTCCAGCAGTGGCACAACAGGCATCGGCGAAGCACCACAGCTCTCTGCAACTTATGCAGAATACGACGATGGGGCGAGCGTGTTCAACAACTACTGGAACTTTGTAGGGACAAACCTACCAAGCGGATGGACTATATCATCAACTTCCTCTGGGACAACAGGTGCAATAACTGTAAATAATGGCATAACAATATCTAATCCATCTAATGGGTGGTATGGGATTATAACAACAACAAACTTTAATCCACAAGCAGTTATAGTTGATTTCTATGGATATTCCTCTACTTTTGTTACTGCTGTAACTATGAACTTTGGATATAACAATCTTTCTCAAGGAACAACTCCTTATACTCTTTATGCGATTAGTAATGGAGAGAGCGGAACTGAATATGGTTTATCAAATAGAGAAGGGGTGTATGGGACAACAATATCTATAGGTGGAACTACAATATCAACTTTATACATATTTAGCCTATGGGCATCTTCTTCAGCGTCTTATGCAATGACAAATTATAGAACTATTTATGATAATGCTGAAAACTTTATTCCAGAAATACTTGCTCCAATAGATGCTTATACGATGTCACCAACAATTTATCTACAATGGCTTCGCACCCGTGCCTACCCACCCAACGGCGTTATGCCAACTGTGACATTTGGAGCAGTGTCATAAGTATGTAGAAAATAATTGCATGCAAATGCTAACTTTTACTTAAATTTTAAATTTAATA
>JAJYVI010000054.1 GCA_021792115.1 Microcaldota archaeon
TAGCAAGTATGATATCAGGACAACAGTCTCTAGCATAAGCGATATGGGCCCTGTGAAGTTCTTCAGAAACTGCACTAGAGGATTTTTCTTTTTTTCAGGTATTTCATTAGGACCTTGCACCCTTTGCCTTTCTTCTGCCTCTTCTTCTGTAAGCCCGTTTACTGAAGCATGCAGGTCATTGAGTGCCTGTTTTATATCTATGCTGTCAAATTTTGTCTTGCTGCTATCTGCATGTAAACTAGTCATGGTAACACCCTCTTACCCATAAGTAGGTAGCTTGCTTTATTCTGCTGCCAAACTATGAGGCAACTCCTTTTGTTAAAAATAACCTGGACTGCAGGCAGGTTTGCCGCTACCATGCTCACATTAATTCATCAAGGTCTATTTCTTCGTCAGACTCTATTGGCTGGTTGTAATCTGGAAAGTCGACGCCGCTCACAACAATCATTACACGTATAAGATCTTTCTGCATATCAGGCTCAATCCTAGCACCCCACTTGAGCAATGCAGTTGGATCTATTCTGGATGAGATATCCTTGAATACGGCCTCAGCCTGCCTCAATGTGAGATTTTCCCCTCCAACAATATTGACCAATGCTTTCTTGGCAGTTGACAAGTCTATATCAAGCAATGGGCTTTTTATTGCATTCTCTAATGCTATGCGGGAATGGTCTGTTTCCCTAGATGCTGTCGCAAGACTCTCTCCATTTCCTATAACGCCGTAACCTGAATCCTTGAGAGTCGCAGTAAGATCTGCAAAATCTATATTTACCATTCCTGGCTTTGTAACCATTTCAACAATTCCTTTTGTTGCGCTTGCAAGGACTTCATCTGACACCCTGAATGCCATATTCAAAGGAAGATCGGATGCAATTGAAAGAAGCTTGTCATTCCTTATCACAATAAGAGTATCAACTTCCCTTTTAAGTCTGTTAAGACCCTCAAGAGCATTTTTCATCCTTGTTGAGCCTTCGCTTGAAAATGGAAGTGTTACAATTCCTATTGTCAATGCTCCAAGTTCTTTTGCTTCATGTGCTATCACAGAAACAGAGCCTGTGCCTGTTCCACCTCCAAGTCCGCATGTAACAAATACAAGCTGTGCATCATTTATAAGGTGCTTTATCTCTTCCTTGGACTCCTTTGCCGCTTCTGCACCTATTTTAAGGTCGCTCCCAGCACCAAGACCTTTTGTAAGCTTTTTGCCGAGAAGAAGTTTTCTGTCAGCCTTTGTCTTTACAAGATGGGCAGCGTCAGTATTCATTGATATTAAATCGCATCCCTGCACACCTATATTGAAAAGCCTAGTTATTGTATTGCTTCCGCTTCCTCCTGTGCCTATAACATATATCTTTGGCTTTGAATTTTCAATAAACTTAAGCAACTCCTCGTCATCCTGGCTCATAACTTCAACCATAATATCATCTTTTTAATCGTCTGTTAATACTATAATTATATTATCAGACAAATATAATTAAAGGCTTATTATTTATTGAGGCTGAAATATTCTGCAAATTTTGGCGTTGTCTTTATATTTTTTGTGGTCTTGAACCTTGCAGACGATATAAATTCACTCTTAAGTAGTTCTTTTATATATGTGTAAGCAGAAGTGCCAAAAATTTTTACAAGCTTGCTTTGCATCACCGGCTCATTTTTGCTTATATACGCAAGTATTCTTAGTCCTGGCTTTGAAATATCAGGAGTCCCTGCAAGATTATTGACTTTGGCAAGATGCTCTTTCTTCACTGTAAGAAGGTACTTTCCATTTATCTCAATGATCTCAAGCGCGGAGTCTCTTGCCTTGTAATCATCAATAAGGGATAACAAAAACTGTTTTACTGCTGATAAAGACTTTATGCCGAGAGATTCGCCTATCTCCTGCACAGACATCGCTTTATTTGAAACAAACAATGCGGCCTCTATCAACTTCTTGTAATCCGCACCTTCCTGCACCGCCATTAAACCACTAATTATTTAGTTTTCTTATTAAGATATCCCCGAAAAATGGGTCCTGATAAAGCAGTATCTTGTTCTTTTGCATCAAATATAAAAGGGGTACGAAAAGATTTAACAATGGGTCCTCATTGAATTGAGCTTTTAGGGTTACAAAACTAGTCATTTTTTCAGAGTCTATATTTCTATCAATCAGGTCAAATATTATTTTTATTCTTTCATCTATTCCCATATCAAATATTATGTTTATAGGCGATTTTTCTGGCTGCTGCCTTTCTGCATGCTTTTTTTCTATCGCCATTGCCTCATTGAGCGCGCCTAGAAGGTCCTCAAGAGTTATCCTCTTGTTCGGTTGCAGTCTCATTCTGGGATAAATTGCGTCGATTTCAGGCAATATCCTCTGGGCGCCAGCATCTTGTTCAGCATCAAGCACTGCCTGACCAGCCTGCTCAAACGAAATAGTGCCGCTTTTCAGCCTTACCATGATGGCTGCTGCAAATATTATATTTGCAGGCACATAGAGATCAAGCAGCTTAAGTTTTTTTATGAAATCAAGATAAGAATGAATTATCCTGCCTACATCTATATCCCAAATATTAAGCTTGTTATTTTCAACTAGATGCAGCAATATGTCCCTCCATGTTGCATTTTTAACAAATTCTTGTATCCCGTCGGCATTGCTGAGATTTATATTCACTTCGTTGTAGCCTCCTGCCTCTGCACTGCCTTGCATTTCCTTCTCAACCATTGTCTGCCTCATACTTGTCGCCAATATATTATAGCAATAAATAATATTTTAATTTTTTGTTTAATTGCATGTTAGGTGGCTGGCCAAGAAATTTCATAAATAGTAAATAATAAATAGTAAAATGGACTGCAGGCAATGCAATGTGGCTCTATTCTAATTTATTTTCTTTTCTGAACCTTATATTTGTATCTATCCTTTCAAATACTTGGTGTTTTGTTTTTACTATGTCCTCCCTCATATTCTCCTTTTTGTCAAAAAACAATCTTAATGAATCTCTTATGCGAGCATCATCAACAAAAGATATAGAGAACATTAAAGTGTCAAGCTTGCCTATCTGAGGGGTAAAGAGTTTCATAAACCTCTTCCAGTTTTTCTTTAGCCATGTAAGGTAATATGCCTTGTTTTCGCGAGAAAGCAAATTTGATGATGAAACAGCAGGAATATAAACTTTATCTTGCAGCCTAACATCATCTGAAAAGAAGAAATCAAGCAGTGACTGAAACAACTTTGGATCAACAAAAAGTCCTAGTGCCCTAAGAAATCTGATTTTATCATTAGGGTCTTGTGTGGTTTTATAAAGTTTCATTATTTTATTATATTTCTGTATATTTCCGTGGAATGCAATAATTGATAAATATGTGCCTTTTAAGTTTTCATTTACTTTTTTATTTAACAAGATGTCTGAAAACACTTTGTCAGCCTTAGCCATGACAACCTTGTCATGCAAATATCCTAGATTCCTTATTACTTGCGCTCTCAGCTGTGTTATTACAGATCTTTCATTTTTTGACTCTTGAAAGCTTAGCTTGTCCAGCATGTTCTTATTTATAGTGTAAAACATGCTCTTTGTTTTATTGTAAAATTCAGTATTAGGGTAGTCATAAGAAGCGCTGTAAAGCCTATTCATCAAAGCTAAAACCATTAGATTGAGAGGGTATTTATAAGTTAAATCTGTGCAGTATTTTTCAATAAATTCGAAAAATAGGCTTGTATCAATCTTGCCACTTATTACAAGAATCCCGAGATCGCTCATGAGCCCATACCCATCAACATCACTTAGCTTGCCATGCTTTAAAAGCTCGCCGAGGTATTCAAGATCCTTTTGGTCATATGATGATCTAAAATAACCATTCTGCCCGTAATTTAGCTTTATCCACTTGCTGCCATCTAAAACAATCTGTTTCTTGTCCATTGTAATTCTATTAGCTCCATTTTCTGTTGCATATACTATAGGAATAGGCCAAACACTGCTTGAAATAGAATTGTCTAAGAAAAATCTCTTTTGAGAAAGTATGAATTTTCCATTTTTTCTTGAAACATTTACTATAGGGTACCCTTTGTTATTTAACCAATAGCTTGCAATTTTATATATATCAATTTTATTCTTTTTGCCGGTTGGGCTTTTGCTGAAACTGGCATTTATAGAATCCCATAAATCCTTTTCAATTGCATTTTTATATGCAAACTTCTTCATATATTGCCTTATGCCTTCCCTGAAAACTTTTTCAGTGACAAAGTCCTCCATCATTGTCAATATGCTTCCACCCTTTGCATACGCGATTGCAGGGTCAAAAAGAGTATTTATTTGCTCTGATGAATTTACCTTCACATGAACAGGATGAGTGGTTTTAAAGCTATCCTCCCCAAATGCAGTTGTAAACTTGAATATTATTTCCTTATCTATTTCCCATTCAGGGAATAATATATTAAGGCTTTTTGTCTCCATGAAATCAGCAAAGCTTTCATTAAGCCATAAGTCATCCCACCACTTCATTGTGACTAAGTCTCCAAACCACTGATGCGCCATTTCATGAGCTATTACCTGCGCAACCCTTTGCTTAACTGCTATTGCAGAGTCTTTTTTGCCAAGTAATGCAGTCTCCCTAAAAACTATTGCACCCCAATTTTCCATTGCGCCTACTGAAAAATCAGGTACTGCAATAAGATCAAGCTTTGGAAGAGCATATTTAATTCCAAAGTAATTTTCATAAAAAGGCAGGATTTTTATAATGTAATCTCTCGCAAGGTAGAGAAATTCTTTTTTACCTGGAGCTGCAAGAAGTCTTATTTTTACATCTCTGTATTTTGTTTCAATAAAATCAAATTTTCCAACACCTAAATAAAGAAGATATGTGCTCATTTTAGGAGTTGTAATGAATTCTACACGTTTTTTCCCGTTTATCAACTCCTCTTTTTTTATAGGCATGTTTGAAATTGCCATTAAGTCTTTATTTATTATAAATGAAACATCAAATGTCGCCTTCAAGTCAGGCTGATCAAAACATACAAATGCCATACGCGCAGTATCAGGCTCAAATTGGGATGTCAATATATACTCTTCTTTTTTTCCTATAGTGTATTTACTTCTGTAAAATCCCCTCAATTCGTCTGAATTTTCTCCTTGGAATATTATATTTATATGCGCACTGCCACTAATTTTTTTGCTTATCCTCAAAATTACTCTGCCATATTTCTCATCATACTCTATTTTTGCATGATAGTTCATGCCATTTGAGGCAAAAACTTCCGCAGACAATATCTTTAATTTGAGTGCATTGAGTATTATCTTATTAGTTGCTGGTCCAAGGACTTTTACGTTAATAGATTCAACACATTTAAATTTGAAATTTGGCAAGGGCTCAAATGCTAAGGAATAGTTAAGAGGAGTAATATTTTCACTTAGTCTATATTTATTAGAGGATTTACTATCCATTTAATCAGTTTTATTTAAATAATAGGTAGAGAGTATTCCATGCTAATAAAAATGATTTGCGATTCATTTTTTAATAAAGAGGTGTAAATTCATTTTGCTTTTTTGTAAAAATGTTATTAACATTAGCTATTAATTTTAATTCTTCTGAATCAAACTGCAGATTTGCAGTTTCTGCTAACTTAAGCAGACTTTGAATATACTCTTTTTTATTTTCTTTTATTTCAAATACGATTTTTTGTAATGAAGAATTGCCTGCCTGTTTTAATAATTCATTGCACTCTACCAAAAGTTGCAATTCATTTATAATTATGTCCTTTGCAACTTTGATTTCTTCTTGCTTTAAGTCTTTCAATAAACCACCTTTGAATTTTCAATTTTTTGTTTTTTGAGTTTTTAATTATTTGATAATACATAAATGATAACTAAAATGATGCCTAAATTATGAATTATGTCTCATTAATCACTAATGTTAATGGACCTGAATAATTATCATTTGCAACAGAGATATTTAGTTGTATCTGTAGTTCTGATCCATGCCCAGGTATATCAAACGGCAGTGAAGGGTTTGTAGATGTCACTTTAAACCCCGGGGTAATTGGTTTTATACTTACAATATTATACCCGCAAGTTTGTGATGAAAAATCAATAGGAAGTGTAAACTGCTGGTTTCCTTTTAGTGTCATTGTTATTGAATAATAATTAGAGTGATTATAGAATCCGCAGG